>DASPSK010000138.1:0-7157 GCA_035623975.1 Acidimicrobiales bacterium
CGGTCTTCGCCGAGATGTTCGGGCCGGACGCAGAGTTCTACATGACCTACTTCCAGGAGCCGGGTCGCGCCGACGCCGAGGCGGCCGCGGACGTGCGGGCCTGGCTGCTGGGTTTCTATTACGGGGGTTCCGCCGGTGCCCCGCCCGAAGCCACCCGCTTCGCCGTCGTGCCGAAGGGCGAGCTCATGAAGGACCGCCTCGTGCAGCCGCCGGGCGAACTGTCCTGGCTGCCCACGGCCGACCTCGATCACTACGTGGCGGACTTCGCCCGCTCGGGTTTCACAGGCGGCTTGAACCGCTACCGCAACCTCGACCGTGACTGGGCCGAGCTGGCGGCGTTCCGCGGGTGCCCGATCACGGTGCCGGCTCTGTTCATCGGAGGCGACCAGGACGGCCCGACGCAGTGGGGAAAAAGCGCGATCGCCCGCTTCCCCGAGACGCTCCCACGCTTGTGGGAGTCGCACATCCTCGAGAACTGCGGTCACTGGATCCAGCAGGAGAAGCCCGACGAGGTCACCGCCCTGCTGCTGCGCTTCCTCGAGGACGTGCGGCCGCTCGGCTGAGGCCACCGCCGTCGCCGCGCCCGGCGGCTCAGCTGCGCCCGGCCTCGGGTGACTCCCCCGCAGCCACGGGGACGGCAACTGCCTCCAGCTCCTGCGAGCGCCCGGTGCCCGGGTAACCCATGCCCGCCTCCACCCGCCGGGGCCACCAGTTCCAACGGCCAAGGAGGGCGACGGTGGAAGGCACGAGGAGCGTCCGCACGAGGAAGGTGTCCATGAGGATGCCGGCGGCCAGGCCGGTCCCGATGTCGCGGATCTGGCTGCCACCGGACCCGCTCGACCCGGCATAGGTCAGCACGGCGAAGGTCCCGGCAAGCACCAGCCCGGCCGAGGTGATCACCGGTCCGGTCAGCCCGACCGCCCGGACGACGGCCTCCTTCAGCGTGTGGTCGTGCGCCTCCTCGCGGATACGCGTCATGACCAGGATGTTGTAATCCTCGCCGAGGGCTAAGAGGAAGATGAACATCAAGAAGGGTAAGAGGAAGGTCAGACCTCCGCTGTGGCCGAGCTCGATGAACACGAAGCAGGCGAGGCCGAGGGCGGCGAGGTAGCTGAGCACGACGCTGGCGATCAAGTAGAAGGGCGCCACGGCGCTGCGGAGGACGAGTGCCAGCAGGATGGCGATGGCGATCACCGCCAGCGGGATGATGTGCACGAGGTCGCTGTCCGAGGTGGCGCTGATGTCGTAGAGGGCCGGCGCCTCGCCGGCGACGCCGTTGGCGGTGGCCCCGGATGCGGCTGCCGCCGTGGTGACGACGCGGCGGATCACCGGGACGGCGTCGAGGGCGGCTGTGCTCCCCGGGTTGCCGTTGCCGGCCCGCAACGTCGCCTCGAACTGCACGACCCGCCCGGAGGCGCTGACGAACAAGGCCTCCGCCCGGTACTCCTCGTAGGACGCCAGGGACACCCCTCTCGGTGGGACGGGCGAGAGGTTCTTCGGGGAGCCGAAACGGGCGTGCAATTGCTGCAGCTCGCCCGGTGTGAGCGGAGCGCCGGCCGGCGAGAGCGGGCCGTCGATCGAGAGGAATTGACCGGAGGACCGGAGCGACGCCTGGGCGCGGACGAGGACCGACGGGTCGACCCAGACCGAGTTCGGGTACTCGAAGATGAGGTTCGTCGGGTTGGTGGAGGCATGGGGGAAGTGAGCGGCGATGAGCTGGTCGCCGGCGGCGGCCTCGGTGCCAGCCGGGGCGCTCGTGGCCCCTCCGAACCCGGCCGGCTTGTAGAAGGCCACACCCGTCGCCAGCGCGCCGAAGGCTACGAGGCCGATCAGCAGCGTCGGGACGGGGTGCTGCACGATCCGCGCGGCAACGCGGCCCCAGGCGCCGCCCTGTGCCTGCCCCGGCCGGGGACGCGACGGCCAGAAGACGGCGCGACCGAGGATCGCCAGCAACGCCGGCAGGAGCGTAAGACCTGCCAACAGCATCGTGGCGATCCCGATGGCGAGCGGGATGCCGAGGTCGTGATAGATGCCGAAGGTGGCAAAGAGCAAGCTCAACAAGGCGAGGATGACGGTGCCGGCCGACGCCGAGATCGACTCGCCGACACGGGCGACGGCGAGTGAGACGGCCTCTTTCGGATCGAGGCCGTCCCGGAAGCCCTCGCGCACGCGAAAGACGAGGAACAACCCGTAGTCCGTGCCTGCCCCCAGCACGATGACGATGAGGAGCAACTGCGAGATCTGGGACACCTGCAAGCCGGCGTGCGTGCCGAGCTCGCCGATGATGGACCCGGAGAGCTGGAGCACGACGATGGCGGGAAGGAGGGTGACGAAGGGCGCCAGCACCGACCGGAAGATGAGGAGGAGGAGCACGATGATGAACAGGATCGAGAGATCCTGGGTCTTGGCACCTGTCGCGCTCGACTGCTTGTTCTGGTAGACGGCGTCGGCTACCTGGCCTCCGAGATAGAAGTGAAGACCAGGCGGCGGGCTCACCTTCGGGAATGTCGCCAGGAGAGCGTTGACGGTGTTCTCCGCCTTGAGGGGGCTGAAGCCGCCGACGTCGGCGAGCGCCGACAGCTGGATCGCCTTGTGGTCGGCAGAGATGCCGACGAACTGCACGCGCTCGACGTTGGGGGCGGTGCGGGCGAGGGACACCTCCCTGTCGATGGCGGCGAGGTCTGTCGCCGTCAGCTGGGCGTTCTTCCCGGACGCATAGGCGATGATCGTGACCGGCTCGAGGTTCTCGGTGCCGCCGAGGGGCGCGGCCAGGTCGGCGGCTTTCACGTCGGGGGCGTTGGCGGGCAGGAACGCCGTGTTGTTGTTGTTCACGACGCTGCCGAGCGAGGGGAGGAAGTGGACGGCGAGGAAGGTCCCCGCCAACCAGACGACGACGATCAGCCACCGGAAGCGGACGGAGAAGCGGCCGAGGCCGGCGAAGAACGCATGCATCAGCGCGAGCCTGCCTCGCGAAGGACCGCCTCGTAAAAGCGGGCAGTTCGCAGCGGGTTGTGGCGGTACGGCTCGATCTCCACGAAGCCCAGCTTGCGGTACAGCTCCACGGCCGCAACCATGTCGGCCACCGTGTCCAGGCGGACCCGCTCGTAGCCGAGGCGGGCGGCGGTCTCGAGGGCGTTCTCGGCCAGTGCACGGCCGAGCCCCCGCCCACGGGCCTCCGGCCGCAGATACATCCGCTTCAGCTCGGCGATGGCGGGCGGCTCCAGGGCTCTGATTCCGACGCATCCCACGGGGACACCAGCCAGCTCGACGAGCAGAGCCGCGCCGCCGGGAGGCCCGTACTCCTGCTCGAGCGCCGCCAGCTCGCCCTCGATGTCCTGGAAGTCGAGCACGAACGGAAGCGATGCCACGTACTCGCGAACGAGCGCGCCGAAGGCGGCAAAGTCGTCCGCGGTGGTGGCCGGCCGGATCGTGCGCACGCCTTGCAGTGTGGCAGCTGCCGCGCCGGCGTCGATCATGGCGGGGCGTCTCAAGGTGCTTCGGCGTTCTGCCGATACGGAACTGGTACCGCCAACGGAGGTGAGGGCGTAATGGTGGACGCGACGGAGACGAGGGGCACCCGTGTGTCCTCCGTCAACCGCTGGAAGCGCTTCGGCAAGGACCGGCTCTACGTCAACGCTTCCGATGGACGCTCGATCGGCTGGCTGGACCTCAGCACCGGCGAGTGTGTCCTCGAGCGCCCGGCCTTGCTCCCGGCCTTCGAGCAGGCGATCGAGCGCTGGAAAGCTGCCCAGGTGATCGGGCCGGTGACCACCGGCGCCGCCGAAACCTCGCCCCGGCGAACTCCCCCGCCCCAGGCTGACCCGGCGGGGGCGAGCATCATCCGGTTGGCGGCACGCGAACAAGACGTCGGTGGCAGCAAGGCCGAGCCGGCGCCCGCGCCCATCGTGAGCCTGAGGCGGCGCCGGCCCCAGCCGGTGCCTCGAGGGCGGGAGTCCCGCCCCACCCAGGCAGGTGCCGGCGATCCGGCGGCTCTGGCACCCTTGTCGGTGGTTCCGGACGCGGGGCCAGAGGCGGTTGGCCTGGCCGACAACCTCCCCGGCCAAGCCGCACGTCAGCAGGCGGACGCTCGGCAGGAAGCCGCCCCATTGCGCACCTGGATGGCGCGTCTGCTCGGCCTGCGAACCGAGGAAGGCGCCTGGCGTATGGGCGCAGATGGCGAGGTCGCTCTCGCGAAGGAGCTCTCGAAACTGGGCAGTGGATGGCACGTGCTCCATTCGATCCCGATCGGTCACCGCGGCTCCGACATCGATCATGTCGTCATCGGCTCGGCCGGCGTGTTCACCATCAATGCCAAGCACCACCCCAACGCCAAGGTCTGGGTGGCCGAGGACACGATCCTCGTGAACGGCTACCGGAAGTTCTACGTGCGTAACAGCCGCCACGAGGCGGGACGGGCGAGCCGGCTTCTTTCGGCCGCCTGCCGCTTCCCGGTGCCGGCCACCGGCGTGGTCGCCTTTGTCGATGCAGGCGGCTTCACCGTGAAGTCGGAGCCGAGCGACGTGCACGTGATCAACCGGTCAGCCCTGGTGGCCTGGCTGCGCGCGCTGCCTCGCCGGCTCAGCCCAGACGAGGTCGCGACCATCTTCGCCGCCGCCCGCCAGTCCTCGACCTGGACGGAGATGTAGCGCTCGCCGAGTTGCCCCCGACGGCAGCCCGCGACATGCTCGGCCATTGGCGCCGCATCGGGAGAGGAGAGGCCAATGGCGATCGCAGTAGGTGACCCCATCCCTGACGTCGAGGTGCAGATCATGACCGACGAAGGACCCAAGCGGGTCCGCACGGGCGAGGTCCTCGGCAAAGGCAAGACCGTGCTCTTCGCTGTGCCGGGAGCGTTCACGCCGACGTGCTCGGACTACCACCTGCCGGGTTTCGTCACGCGGGCCAAGGACCTGAGAGCCAAAGGCGTCGACACCATCGCCTGCATCTCGGTCAATGACGCCTTCGTGATGGGCGCGTGGGGTCGGGACCAGAACGTGGGCTCGAGCATCCTCATGCTCGCCGACGGCAACGGTGCCTTCACCCAGGCGGTCGGTCTCGAAATGGACGGCAGCGCTTTCGGGCTCGGCCAGCGGTCGCGGCGGTACGCCCTCGTCGTCGAGGACGGTGTCGTCAGCCGAGTCCTCGTGGAGCCGAAGGGCGGACTCGACGTCAGCTCGGCCGAGTCGGTCCTCGAGGCCCTCTGAGAGTCATCGCTCCCGTACCCGTGCCGGCTGGGGCGGTCTCGGAGCAAGCGCGCACCCCCTCAGTATCCTCACGGCTTATGGCGATGGACTTCGGGCTCGTCCCTTCCTGGCGCGCCGTCGAGCCACGCCCGGCCGGCATACCCGACGACATCGCCGATCGCTACGTGTCCCGGGAGTGGCGCAACGCCATCGCGGTGCTGCGGGGGGCGTACCCCGCCGAATGGGACGATCTCCTCTCGGTGTTGCGCCGTTTCAGGCTGTGCCGCACCGCCCTGCGGGCCGGCGGTGGCAACAAGACCGAGATCGCCAAGTCCATCGACGATCATTTCAGAGCGCTCGGCTGGCAGGAGACCGACTTTTACACCCGCGTCTCTGTTCGCCAGCATCCGAACGCCGGGGCGGAGGAGGTGTTCGAGTACGAGAGCCCGACTCACAAGGTCGACAGCTTCAAGAACCACGTCGGCGTCGAAGTGGAGTGGAACAATAAGGACACGTTCTTCGATCGCGACCTGAACAACTTCCGCCTGCTGTTCGAGTTGCGGATGATCGGAGTGGGGGTCATCATCACGAGAGGCGAAGACGTCCGCGACCTGGCGATCGCGCTCGGGCGCAGCCCCGGGACCTACGGGGCCACGACCACACGCTGGAGCACCCTCGTGCCGAGGATGGAGGGCGGCGGAGGGGGCGGCTGCCCGCTGCTCGCCTTCGCCATCACGAAGGACTGCTATGACCCCGACTGCTGAGCAGTCCCTCCTCGAGCTGCCCGGCGGCCCGTTCGCCACCGTGCTGGCGGATCCACCCTGGCGGTTCCAGAACCGGACCGGCAAGGTCGCGCCCGAGCACCGCCGGCTGTCCCGCTACGACACGATGACGGCCAAGGAGATCGCCGCCCTTCCCGTGGCGGAGATCGCCTCGCCGCGCAGCCACCTCTACCTGTGGGTGCCCAACGCCCTCCTGGCAGAGGGCCTCTTGGTCCTCGAGGAGTGGGGCTTCACCTACAAGGCCAACCTCGTGTGGCACAAGGTGCGCAAGGACGGGGGTTCCGACGGGCGGGGCGTGGGTTTCTATTTCCGTAACGTCACAGAGCTCGTGCTCTTCGGCGTGCGGGGGACGATGCGGACGCTGCCGCCGGGGCGCAGCCAGGTCAACTTGCTGGCGACGCGAAAACGCGAGCACTCCCGTAAGCCGGATGAGCAGTACGAGATCATCGAGAGCTGCTCGCCCGGGCCCTACCTCGAGCTCTTCGCCCGCTACCCACGCCCCGGGTGGTCCGCCTGGGGCCATGAGGCCGACGTGGAGATCACACCGCGGGGCCGCCGGCACAAGGGCTACGGCGCCTGAGGGCCGGGCCGGTGCCTGAAGGCGGGGGGGTTGAAGGCGAAGCCGGCGGCCAGCGGCCCGGGTCGGCGGGTTTCTTTGGGATCTCGTTCTGGAGAGCGGAGGGGACGTATTTGTCCCAAACCCACAGCCAGAACGGTCTCGAAGGGGCTCGTGGCGGCTCGAAGCGCCTCGCAAACCGGCTCGAACCGTCGCGTCGGGCTCGAGGCATGGCGCAAACCGGCTCGAGGCGGACAGTCCACCGGCTCAGCGGAAGTCCCTCGACGGCGTGACGGCGAGCACGCAGTCGACCTCCTCCAGGTACTCGGCCACGAGGTTCGCCCCGGAGGGTGCCTCAGGATGGGCTCCGGACGCTCGCTCGAGGCGTCCTCGCACGAGCATCACGACGGCCGAGCGGGCAGCCCGCCGGTAGCGCACCCACAGCCCTGCCGAACAGATGACGTTGACGAGACCGGTCTCGTCCTCGATGTTCAAGAAGGTGACCCCGCCCGCGGTCGCCGGCCGCTGCCGGTGGGTGACGATCCCGGCGATGGTGACCTTGGCGCCGTCAGGCACGTCTATGAGCGCCGAGATGGGGACGGCGCCCCGCCGCTCGAGCTCGGCCCTTGCAAAGCT
>DASPSK010000162.1:0-12914 GCA_035623975.1 Acidimicrobiales bacterium
CAGTGGCTCGGCGAATCGGGTCGAGGTGACCATGTCGTGGCGGCCGAAGGTGACCAGTGTCGGTGCCTGAATACGGGCGAGCTGGGCCTCCGCATCGTGGTGCAGCACAGCGTCCGACTGTCGCAGGAACGCGTCCACAGGTGGCATGGGTCGACTCCGCACAAAATCGGCAAGAGAGTCGACGTAATCCGGGCGCGAAATGTACAACTCCGGGGTGAAGCACCACGGAAAGATTCCCTTGATCACCATATCCGTGACGCTGCCGAGCGCCTGTGCCATGACTTGCCAGCCCTCGAGGACGACGCGCAGATAGACATCGGTGCGTGGCCAGGAACTATGCAAGGAGAGCGACTTGACACGGTCCGGATACTTGGCAGCCACCCACATCCCCGTGGCCGCCCCGAGGGAAAGTCCGGCTATATGCGCCCGGTCCACTCCGACCGCGAGCATGAACGCGGCAATGTCATCAGCGAACAGCTCGGTCGTATATGTGCCAACGGGCTTATCGGTACGACCGGCACCTCGAAGATCCACGGTCAAGCAGTGGAAGTGTTTTTGGTACTCCGCGACCTGGAATGCGTAGCACGCCTGGTCGGCTGCCAAGTAGGGGATGAGCACGAGCGGTTCCCCATCGCCCTGGGCCTCGTAGTAGACATCGATGCCATTCGCCTTCACAGTAGGCATACCGACCCTCCCATCCCTGATCCGGGCAGACCTCCGTGACGATCACACGCTTGGCTGGACTGCATCGTATCGAAGGCGGCGACCGCCCACCGAAGTGCCGATGAACGATCGGTCGGCAGATCTGCGGGTACGGTTTGGCATGATCGATGTGACAATCGGCGATGCGGTGGCGCTCGTCGCGTCGGGTGCCCTGCTCCTTGATGTGCGGGAGCTCAATGAGTGGGAGGCGGGCCACGTGCCAGGCGCCGTCTTCATCCCGATGAACTCCGTGCCCTCTCGCACCGACGAGTTGCCGAGCGACCGCCCCATCGTGGTCATGTGCCGCGTCGGCGGCCGTTCGGCGGTAGTGGCTGAGACCTTGCTCGCCTTGGGCTTGGATGCCGTCAACATGGCTGGGGGCATCCAAGCCTGGGCTGCAGAGCAGCGTCCGGTTGTCACCGATGCCGGCACGCCCGGCACGGTGATCTGACGTCCGGACGGGCAGCCGCGGTCACATCGCTGCGGCCCGACGGCCACGGTGAGCCCAGTTGCGGGCGACCCGGCCGAACGCTTCTCCGTCTCACCACGACGTTGCCCTCGCTGCCAGCTCGGCCGTGACGGCGGCCGTGCGCGAGGCGCGGGTGGCCCACCACCGGCTGGCAAGGTCTGCGCCGCTGTCGCGGTGACGAGCAGCCCAGCGCTCGGCCTCGCCACTCAGCCAGGCGAGGCTTGCAGTGACGTTCTGCTCCAGCATGGCGCGCAGAGCAAAGCGGCGTTCGCCCGCGCGGCACCCGACGCCGATCGTCGCGGCGGCCCTCGCCAACCCATGGCTCGTGAGAACGAGGCCGCTGCGCACCGGGGTGACGAGAGCGTCGAGGAGGCGCTCGAGCTCGTCGGTCGCTTGTGGCGGGGGCGGGGCATCTCGCAGCGCTGTGGGCAGCCGGTCCGATATGTTGCCCAAGCCGCTCGACACCTCCGCCGCGAGGACACGGCGCGTCAGCCGGGCCCAGAGGGACAGAGTCGGGATGCCGAGGTCCTCCATGGCACGCGTGTAGCCGGGCACCCAGGACCACAGGTGCTCCCAGGCGAGGGCGGCGCGGATCTGTCGAAGTGCTTGCTCCTCTCTCGGTGGCAGAAGCCGGCCGCCCACATCCGTCGACTGCAGCCGGGCGAGAAGTGCCAGGAGCGAGCTCAGATGATCAACGTCGGCCGCTGGGACGAGGTCGATGGCCCGCCAGAAACCGGCGACGCGGTCCGCCCCCTCGCCGCCAAGGCCACCTTGGCGCCCGAGGTAGATGGCTGCGTGCGGCGGGCAGTTCAGGATGAACGCACGGGTGTGCTCCTCGGGCGAGATCGCTCCGAGTCCGAGCGCATCGGCGGCGCTGGCGGCGGCCCTCGGGGTGTCGCAGACGGCCGCGAGCGCCATCAGGAGGTCGGAGCGAAAAGCGTCGGCCGACGGACTTTGCTGGCCGTGCGGGTCGCCGGCGAGACTCACCTTGAAGGCCTCTCAGGGAGGCGAAACGTCTCGGATGCCGGCTTGAGCGGTCGCAGCAGCCATGACGGCCGGCGGGTGCCGTCCGGCGAGATGCGATCGGCAGGCCGGGTCTCGGCCATCCAGCGCCGGTAGACCTCGTGGGCCTTGGCGAGGTCGACGACGACGTCACCGTGCGCATCGCCTGCCTGCGCAGGCGTCACCCGGACGGCTTGGTGCCAGCAGTGCATGCCCGAGATGGGGTCGGGATGGACGGGAAACGTGAGGTTCTGGTGGACGCCGGTATCGCTCCACCAGATGCGGGCGGTGTCAGGGTCCGAAGATCGATACGGCCCCACCGTTGCTCGCGGATGCAGCGCCCAGCCCTGACCAACCCTGGCGAGATCGACGGTGGACATCATGCCGCCGCCGCGTTGCTCGTGCCCGCTGAGCTTCCAGCGTCCCATGTGGTGGCTGCAGGCGACGACGCCTGGCCGGATCCCCTCGGTGATCCAGGCCTTGGCGACGAAGTAGCCGATCTCCGTCGCCACGCGGATGAGGTCCCCCGTCTCTTGTATCCGCGAGCGGGCGGCGTCGCTGGGGTGGATCCACACCGGGTTCGTGTGGGCCAGCTCGTCAAGCCACTTGCTGTTGGCCGACCGGGTGTGGATCTGGGTGGGAAGGCGGAAGGTCGACAGCAGCACGAGCTCGTCGTCGGCGAGGTTGTCCGGGTGGACGTGACTGCGGATGTAGCCCGGGAGGGCATGCTCGGGCCACCCCCATGCGGCCAGTGTGGAGGAGTAGAACTCGAGTCGACCCGAAGGTGTGGGAAAACCACGTCGGATGACGCCGTCGATCTCGACGCCGACCGCCCGCCGGCCTTCGGGGTCCGCTGCGGGCGAGCCCACCGGCACGATGTTGGGGCTCTCCGCCTTCGGTGTGGCGGCATAGACACGCCCCAGCGCGGTGACGTGGACGTCAGCCAGCTCCTCCCCGGGCACCGCCTGCTCATGAAGGGGCCCCTGACTCCGGGCGATCTCGAAGGCGCCGTAGCGTCGCATCCACTCCAGCGGGGTCAAGCCCTCGCCGGCGGCGCGCTCGGGGAGGCTCGGAACCGAGTGCTCGAACATCCAGCTGTAGTACTCGTCCACGCTGAGCTTCTCGCCGGGGTTGACGACCGATTCGTGATAGCGGCGGATGCCGAGGCTGCCGTCGGGGTCGATCCGCCAGGACAGCTCGATGTAGAACTCGTTCTCCTCCCACACCTCGCCCGGGTTCACCTGCCGGCTGTCGGTGACGGCATCGCCCATTCGCTGTTTGGCGGCTCGCAGCACCGGCTGGCGGAACGCCACCCACTGGCCGTCGTACTGCTCGTAGGAGTGCGTGTCGTGACGCTCCGATCCGAGCCCCATCGGCAGGATCCAGTCGGCGAAGTAGGCGGACTCGTTCCACGTCGGCGTCAGGGCGACCGAACAGCCGATCTTCGCCTCGTCGGTGAGCACCTCCATCCAGGAGAGGCCGTCGGGGTTGGTCCACACCGGGTTGTAGACACGGGTGAAGTAGGTGTCGAGGCGGCCGCGTCCCTCCTTCAAGAAGTGGGGGAGGAGGAAGCTCATCTCGTTCTGGCAGAGCGGGAACTCAAGCGGCCAGGACAGCTCCTGCCAGACATGGGGATGCGGTGGCATGTGAATGGGCCGCGGGACAAATTTGTTGTAGGTATTGGGGAAGGTCCCACCTTCGGTGGCCACCGCGCCGAGCAGTGCGGCGATGAGGAACACGGTCCTCGAGACCTGCCAGCCGCCGAGATTGCCTGCGGCAGCCGAGCGCCAGGAATGGCAGGAGAATCGGCTACCCGCGGTGGCGACGACCTCAGCCACCTCCGCCAGGGTGTCTGGGGTCACACCCGATTCGGCCGCGGCGAACTCGAACGTGAAACCGCTGTAGAGCTCGAGCAGGGCGTCTTTGAAGGCGTCCAAGGTCGGGGGCAGATCTGGTCGGCAGGCGCCGAGATACTCCTGCCAGTTCCACCAGCGTCGGACGAAATCCCAGTCGGTGCGGCCAGAGAGGAGGATATGGCGGGCAATCGCCAAATTGATGGCCGCTTCCGAGCCGGGTCGAGGGGAGAGCCAGTAATCGGCGTGGGTGGCGGTGTTGGACAGGCGGGTGTCGAGCACGATCACCTTGGCACCGGCTTTCTGGGCCTCCGTGATGCGCTGCGCGTGCGGGTTGAAGTAGTGACCGGCTTCCAGGTGCGAGCTGATGAGGTAGATGACCTTGGCGTTGGCGTGGTCTGGACTCGGCCGGTCGATCCCGGCCCAGAGCTGGAAGCCGGTGCGTCCCCCGCTCGAGCAGACGTTGGTGTGGCTGTTGAGCCCGTCGACGCCCCAGCTGGCGAGCACCCGCTCGGTGAAGCCGTCCTCGCCGGGCCGACCCATGTGGATCATGATCTCGTTCTGGCGACCCTCGGTGATGGCGGCGCGCAGGCGGGTGGCGATGGCGTCCAGGGCCTCGTCCCAGCTGACCCGCTCCCAGCGGCCCTCGCCGCGAGCGCCGGCCCGCTTCAGCGGGTAGAGGATGCGGTCCGGGTCGGTCACCTGGTTGATCGTCGCAGGGCCCTTGGCGCAGTTCCTCCCCCGGGAACCCGGGTGCTCGGGGTTGCCCTCGAACTTGCGCACCTGCAGGGTCTCGCGATCGACGTAGGCGAGCAGTCCGCAGGCCGACTCACAGTTGAAGCAGGTCGTCGGCACGAGCATCGAGGAGTGCTCAACCCGCTTCGGCCAGGCCCGGGAGTCGAGATCCACCCAGTTGTCCCAGCGCTCCTTTGGTGGGAAAGCCGCGAGGTGGATACGGCTCGCGCCCGGATAGAAGGTCTCACCCCGCGCCTCGGCGGCGGCCCGCCCGGCCGACACCTGGCGACCGAGCGCGACCAGGTCAGATTCGGGATCCGTCGTCGCGTGGGTCGAAGATGGGGTCGGCCGAGCCATTTCCTCGGCCTAGGCGAGCGGCACGGACTGGCCGGCCTGGACGTAGGCGTGCTCGTAGGCCAGCAGCCCTACAAGGGCGAAGGGGGCGGCCGGCACGCCGATCCATGGGGCGGCGAGGGCGACGCCGACGAGCACGATGCCCGGCCAGAAGTAGCGGGCGAACCGGCCGGCAGTCATCTCTGCGGCGGCCAGGCGAGCATGGGCGTTGGCGCGGGCGAGGGCGAGCTCGCCCGCGATGAGGAGCAGGTGTACGGCAGCGGCTGCGCACAGCACTGCCTCGACAGCAACGACGGCTCGCGGCGGGGAGAGCCACTGCGTGAAGGGGAGGATCACGGCGGCGCCGAGGAGGGCCGCCTGCACGAGCAGGTGACCCGCGAGGAGGGGGCTTTGCCAGAGGTCTCTCGCCTTCGCCTGGGCGAACAGGTACGCCGTATAGCTAGCGGTGATGACCGCGAGCGGGATGCAGACCACGGTGAGGGCTTGGCGAAGAGGCACCGAGCCGAGGAGGGAGCCAAGCAGATAGAAGGCGAGCGCTGCCCCGAAGCCGACGATGATGAAGGCACCTCGAACCAGCCAGCTCTTCCACTGACGCTGGGTGAGGACGAGATAAAAGCGTCGGGGGTGTGTGAGATCCCAGGTCAACAGGGCACCGGTCATGCCGAGGAAACCGAGTGAGAGAAGCGGCGCGGCCCACATGGCTGTGCGGTCCTGCCACCCGAGGCGACCCCAGAGGGCGAGGAGCAGGGGCACAAGGATGGCACCGGTGGCGACACCCTTCGTCCAGGTGTAGAGACTGACGCGCCAACCCCATGGTGCCTTGTGGGGAATGTCGTAGGAGAGAAGGGCAGCCGAGGAGCTTCGTCGACCGGGGTGGCCCGAGGGCACGCTCTGAGCACCGCCCGGACCCTGGGTTGCCCAGGCGTAGAGGTTGCCTGCAGGACGGCGGGCGGCGAGGGGGTCGAGAGTTGCCTGCTGGGCGCCTCGGTAGAAGACGGCAGGTTCCGTCTCCTTCTCCGGTCGGCGCACCATCACGGTCTCACGGCGAACGATGCGGGCGGCCCTCGACGTCACGTCGTTGAGGTCGCCGACCATGATCGCCTCGGTGGGGCAGACCGAGACGCAGGCCGGTTCGAGACCGAGCTCCAGACGGTGAGCACACAGGTTGCACTTCTCCGCCGATCGATCCTCCGGGTTGATGAAGATGGCGTCGTACGGGCAGGCAGCCATGCAGGCTTTGCAGCCGATGCAGATGGACTTGTCGAAGTCGACGATGCCGTCCGGGCGCCGGTACATGGCTCGGGTCGGGCATGCGGTCACACACGGGGCCTGGCCGCACTGGTTGCACCGGTTCACTTGGAACGCCCGGCGGACGTCGGGAAACCTACCGAGGTCCGCCGACTTGACGTAGGTGCGGGTAACGCCGAGGGGCACGGCGTTCTCGCTCTTGCAGGCGGTCGTGCAGGCATGGCAGCCGATGCAGCGGGTCTGGTCGAGGACCTTGATCCATCGCATCAACGACACTGCGCTGTCCGACGAAGCGCCCAGACGCGTCGTCTCCATCGCGGGTTCGGTCATCCCCACGGCGCGTGAGTCGCCTGCGGAGTCTTCAGTGGCTCGGACCCGTTCCGCTTCACCGGGTACATGTCGGTAGCGTACCGGTGGTACTTACTCCGTAAAAATAATAGAGAATGCGTCCTTGCCAACCCGGAAACCCTCGAGCCCGCCGGCTGTGACCGCGATCTCGCGGGCGACCCCCCGTGCTCGGCATGGCTCCACCGGTCCGTTCACGCAGACGAGTCTGACGAGACGGAGAGATGGCGCGAACCGTTGCGTGATGCAGCCGGCTGTCCGGCAGCCGCCACGCGGGGGAGGTAGAGCCCCCAGTGGGACAGACGGAACGACACCTCGTCCGCGGCAGCGAAGAGGGTGGGCAGCGCCTCCTCGATCCGCTCGTCGGTCATCCGTAAGGAAGGGCCCTGCACGGCGACGGCGGCCACGGCGGAGCCATCGGCTGTTCGCACCGGGGCGGCGATGGTGCGCACTCCAGGCTCGCGCTCCTCGTCATTGATGGCCCAGCCGCGTGCCTGGGTCTCCTCGAGCGCTCGACGCAGCGCCGCGCGGGTCGTGATGGTCGATTCCGTCAGCTTGGTGAATCGTCGCATCGAGTCGACCACCTCACCCGAGCAGCCGTCGAACGCCAGGAGAACCTTCCCCATGGCCGAGGCATGAGACGGCACCCGGGTGCCCTCCTTCTGATCGAAGCGCAGTCCCCGGGCGGAGGGCACACAGACCAGAACGAAGACATGGTCGCCGTCGCGGACGCCGAGGTTGACCGACTCCCCGGTTGTGGCGGCGAGCGACTCGAGCACGGGTCGAGCAGCGGAGATGCCGAGGGCATCACCTGCTCGCGAACCCAGGGCGACAAGGACGGCGCCGAGTGCGTAGCGCTCGGTCCAGCGGTCCTGTTGGAGGAGTCCGGCAGCACAGAGGGCACGCAGAAGGCGGTGGGCGGTGCCAGGAAACAGCCCGTTTTGTTGAGCGAGCTCACTCAGCGAGCGGGTGGGCGGCCCGGACTCGAAGGAGCGCAGCAGCGCCAGCGCGCGCTCCACCGCCTGGCTCCCGGTCCGACGCGCCGCCTCGCCGGAGCCGGCGCTGGTGACTCTCGCCGGGGTCATGCCCGACCGCGACCGCCCGGCGATCTCAGCGCCGCCCCCAGCCGGCGTTGGCCACGAGGCGCTGCAGCGAGGCGACGAGGACGTCGATCTCCTCACAGGTGTTGTACATCGACAGGGAGGGCCGCACGGTCGCCTCCAGCCCGAAGCGACGCAGGATTGGCTGGGCGCAATGGTGGCCGGCGCGCACGGCGATGCCGTCACGGTTGAGCGCCCGGCCCACGTCCTCGGCCTCGTAGCCGTTGAGGACGAATGAGAGGACGCTCACCTTTTCGGCGGCCGTGCCGATCAGCCGCAGCCCCGGCACGCCGCAGAGCGCCTCGGTGGCGTAGTCGAGCAGGGTGGCCTCGTAGGCCTCGACGTTCTCGATGCCGATGTGGCCTAGGTAGTCGAGGGCCGCCCCGAGCCCGACGGCGTCGGCGATGTTGCCCGTGCCGGCCTCGAAGCGGGTAGGCGGGTGCTGGTAGAGCGTCCGCTCGAAGGTGACGTCCTGGATCATGTTGCCTCCCCCCTCCCAGGGAGGCATCGACTCGAGCACCTCGGCGGTGCCGTAGAGGGCCCCGATCCCTGTCGGCCCGAAGACCTTGTGGCCGGAGAAGACGTAGAAGTCAGCCCCGAGGGACTGGACGTCGACGCGCAGATGCGGCACCGACTGGGCACCGTCGACGAGCACTCGCGCGCCGGCCGCGTGGGCCTGCTCGATCATCTCGCCCACGGGCACGACCGTGCCGAGGACGTTGGAGACGTGCGTGACCGCCACGAGGCGGGTGCGGTCGTTCAGCAGGCGCCCATACTCCTCCAAGAGGATCTGGCCGCGGTCGTCGACGGGGATGACCCGCAGGCGGGCACCCTTTGCGGCCGCCAGCTGCTGCCAGGGCACGATGTTGGCGTGGTGCTCGAGATGCGAGATGACGATCTCGTCATCCCTGCCGACGTTGGCCCACCCCCAGGCCTTGGCGACGAGGTTGATGGCCTCGGTCGTGCCGCGGACAAAGACGATCTCCTCGGCCGAGGAAGCGCCAAGGAAGCGGGCGACGGCGTCGCGGGCGGCTTCGTAGGCATCGGTGGCACGTGCCGCCAGCTCGTGGGCTGCCCGGTGGATGTTGGAGTTCTCGTGCTCGTAGAAGTAGGCGAGCCGTTCGATCACCGCCCGGGGCTTTTGCGTCGTGGCGGCGTTGTCGAGCCACACGAGGGGCCGCCCGTTGACACGCTCGGACAGGATGGGGAAGTCGCCGCGCACGAGGTAGGGGTCGAAGGGCACGGGCGAGGGCGTCCCCGCCCCCCGCGAGCGTCCAGCAGCCGGACGCCCAGCCACCAAGGGCGAAGTAGCCAAGGGTCCACCGGGCTGGACGAAGTAGAAGTCCGGCGGCGCCGGCCACGCCTCGGTTGCCGGAGTCCTCGCCTCGAGGACCGAGAGCGGCCCGCTCGCCGCCCCGAGGAAGTAGTAAGGCGTGGAGGGGACCGAGACCGGTACGGGCACCACCCGGTCGAGGATGTGCGGGGGCACGAGGCTCGTCGGGCCTGGCAGTGCCGCCGCGCTTGCCAGGGCCGTCGGGCCTGCCAGTGCCGCCGCGCTTGCCAGTGCTGTGGGGCCTGTCGACCCGCCCGGCGGGCCGGACCCGCCCGGCGGGGCGGCGTCGCCCGGCAGGCCGGCGTCGCCCGGTAGCGACACGGCCTCGGCCCCGCCCTCAAGGGTGTTCGAGACGTCGTCTAAGGCCACAACCACTGGCGTCACCGAAGCCTCCGCCGGGCCTACCGCGTCAGCATGGTGCCCGCCCGAGGTCGCCTCGGCTCGCTGCACGACCGCAGCCGGGTCGAGGCCGGCAGCCGGATCGACCCATGGGGTCGTATCGACAGAGCGGCCGAACTGCTCGGCGAAGAACTCGTTGGCGAGCCGGGTCAAGGTCTCGATGTCGGGCATGTTCGGCCGGTCGGCGCCCATGTCACTTGGCGTACTTGAAGCCGTAGTCATGGAACTTGTCCACCTCGACGTCGTCGAGGACGGCGAGGGCATCCTCGGTGAGCACGGCGAGTGAACAGTAGAGCGAGATCAAATAGGAGCTGATGGCGTTGCGGTCGATCCCCATAAAACGGACTGAGAGCCCCATGCCCTGCTCTCCGGCGAGCCCGGGCTGGTAGAGGCCGACGACACCTTGGCGCTCCTCGCCGACACGCAGCAGCAGGATCTTGGTCTTGTTGGCCTCGACGGGCACCTTGTTGGAGGGCACGAGAGGGACACCCCGCCAAGTGAGGAACTGCGAGCCGAAGAGGCTGACGGTGGCCGGGGGCACACCACGGCGAGTGCACTCCCGTCCGAAGGCGGCGATGGCGCGCGGGTGGGCGAGGAAGAAGGCCGGCTCCTTCCAGACCCTGGTCAAGAGCTCGTCGAGGTCGTCCGGCGTGGGCGTGCCGTTGCGGGTGGAGATGCGCTGGTCGGCGGCGACGTTGTTGAGCATGCCGTACTCGCCGTTGGTGATGAGCTCGCCCTCCTGACGCTCCTTGATCGTCTCGATGGCGAGTCGGAGCTGCTCTTTGATCTGGTCATAGGGGCTGCTGTAGAGGTCCGACACCCGCGTGTGCACGTCGAGGACGGTCGCGACCGTGCTGAGGAAGTACTCACGGGGTGCCTCCTCGTAGTCGACGAAGGTCGTTGGCAGGGCCGTCTCATCACGGGGCGGGCAGGCGACGTCGACCGCCTCGGGGTGCTTGACCCTGTTGAGCCGGTAGATGCCGGCCTCGACCGGCACCCAGTGCATGAGGCGTACGAGCCACCGCGGGGAGATCGTCGACATCTGTGCCGTCGTCTTGGTGGCGTTCGCGAGTTGCCGTGCTGCGCTGTCGCTGAGTGCCAGATGGACTGACTCTTTGCTGGGCACTTTGGTGCCTCCTCGTTCTTCGGGTCGATTGGAGATCGTCACCCGTTGGCCGGCGGGCGGCGCTTTACCAAACCTAGCGCCAATCGTTTCCACACGGCAAAATCCATTCCACAATCTGGAAGAATGGATTTGTGCTATGGATTTGATCGTATTAGTTTCACTTGAAGGACTCGGGAAAGGTGCGACTCATGAGCATCGCAGACGACATCACGCAGCTGATCGGCAACACACCGCTCGTGCGGCTTCGCCGGTTGACCGAGGGCGCCGGCGCGCAGGTGGTGGCCAAGCTCGAGTTCTTCAACCCGGCGCACAGCGTGAAGGACCGCATCGGCCTCTCCATGATCGATGCGGCCGAGGAAGCCGGCTTGATCGGGCCGGACACGATCATCCTCGAGCCCACGAGTGGGAACACCGGCATCGCCTTGGCCATGGTGTGCGCGGCTCGTGGGTACCGCTGTGTCTTCACGATGCCCGAGACCATGAGCAAGGAGCGACGGGCCCTCCTGCGCGCATACGGGGCGGAGCTGGTGCTGACGCCCGGGCCTGAAGGTATGCCCGGCGCCATCGCCAAGGCAGAGGAACTCGCCAAGAGTGACTTACGGTACTTCGTGCCCCAGCAGTTCGAGAACCCGGCCAACCCTGCAATTCACCGCGCCACCACGGCCGAGGAGATCTGGAAGGACACCGACGGTGAGATCGACATCTTCGTCGCGGGCGTTGGCACAGGAGGAACCATCACCGGAGTCGGCCAGGTGCTGAAGGAGCGTAAGCCGTCCGTGCAGCTCGTGGCCGTCGAGCCGGCGGCCTCGCCGGTTCTCTCGGGTGGCCAGAAGGGGCCGCACCCGATCCAGGGCATCGGGGCTGGTTTCGTCCCTGCCATCCTCGACACGGCCATCATCGACGAGATCATCACCGTCGAGAACGTTGACGCCTTCGACCTCGCCCACCGGGCCGCGCGGGAGGAGGGCCTCCTCGTGGGCATCTCGTCCGGTGCCGCCATCTGGGCGGCCCTGCAGGTGGCGTTCCGCCCCGAGAACGCCGGAAAGCTCATCGTGGTGGTAATCCCCTCATTCGGAGAGCGTTACCTGTCCACGGCGCTGTTTGAGGGCCTCACCGACTGAAAGTGCTCGACACGCTGCGAAGTGACGTGCGGGCGGCACGAGATCGGGACCCGGCGGCTCGTTCGTCGATCGAGATCGCCATCTGTTACCCCGGCGTGCATGCCGTCTGGGGCTACCGCATCAGCCACGTGTTGTGGGAAAAGCATCACAGGCTGCTGGCTCGCGCCTGCTCGGCGCTCACGCGCATGCTCACCGGCGTGGACATTCATCCCGGAGCCGTGCTCGGCAGCGGACTGTTCATCGACCACGCCACCGGGGTGGTCATCGGTGAGACGGCGGAGGTCGGCGTCGACGTGACCATGTATCAGGGGGTCACCCTCGGCGGTACGAGCCTGGAGCGTGGCAAGCGCCACCCGACCATAGGTGACCGCGTCACGATAGGCGCCGGGGCCAAGATCCTCGGACCGATCACGATCGGCGCCGACACCCGCATCGGTGCCAACGCCGTAGTCGTGAAGCAAGTACCTGCTAACTCGGTTGTGGTCGGGGTACCCGGTCAGATCATCGCCCGCAGTCAACCACGACCGGCCTCGGCAGGGCCCGATCTCGACGAGACGCTCCTGCCGGACCTTGTCGGCACGAGCCTGCAGTCATTGCTCCGACGCGTCGACATCCTCGAGATGGCGGTGGAAGGACATGCCAACCGTGGCGATGCACGTCCGTCCGAAACGGGCGTGTGGTCTGGTGAGGACTTCTCCATCTGACTGCCACCTCCCGGCATACGAAGGGTCGTAGGGTTGTTGTGAATTCGAGTTTTTTGGTGGAAAGAGGTGCAGACATGGAGACGACTTCGACGATTTCGACCGAGGAGCTGCTGCCTCGCCTGGAGCCACCCGATGCCGTGCTGCTGCTTGATGTCCGCGAGCCCGATGAGTTCGCTGAGTGGCGTATCCCCGGGGCCGTCAACATTCCCTTGGGTGAGCTGACGGACCGAGTCGGTGACATTCCCCACGACCGCGAGGTCGTAACCGTGTGCGCAGCCGGCACACGTGCTGCGCGGGCTGTCGAGAGGCTTGCCGAGGCGGGAATCGAAGCTGTCGTCTTGGCCGGCGGCATGGGCGCCTGGGCGGCTGCCTACGATTGCGCATCGATTGAAGTCGGCGGGGCGACCGTGGTACAGGTCCGTC
>DASPSK010000187.1:0-2599 GCA_035623975.1 Acidimicrobiales bacterium
TGCTTGCCGGATTATTCGCGGGACGCAAGCTCGACCACGCCATCTCCATCCCGGCACTCGTCATGAGCGGACTTCCAGAATTCGTCACTGGAACGGCACTTATTTTCGTATTCTTCACCGAGCTGAACATCCTGCCGCCCGTCGCACTGCTCAGCCCAGGAGAGTCCCCCTTCTCTGATCTGAAAGCGATGGTTCTTCCAGTGCTGACGCTGCTGGCCGTCGCCACCGGCGCCGGCATCCGGCAGGTGCGGTCCGGCATGATCGAGGTCCTGCAGCGCGACTTCGTGCGCTTTGCCCGCTTGAACGGCATTGGAGAACGCCGGGTCATCGTACGTTACGCGCTTCGCAACGCCCTCGCGCCCAGCGTGCAGATCATCGCCCAGAACCTGCAGTATCTCGTCGGTGGGATCATCATCGTGGAGAGCGTCTTCACCTACCCAGGCATCGGCACCTACCTGGTGAACGCCGTGACTGCCAGGGACGTGACAGAGGTTCAAGCGGCGGCCGTGATTCTGGCCGCCCTCTACATCGTCATCAACATCCTCGCTGACCTCATTGTCGTGTTCCTCGTGCCGAAGCTCAGGACGGCGATGTCATGACCACGGCCTCCCTACCCGCTCGCCGCCCGCGGTGGCGCTCCGCCTTCGTGCTCCACGACTGGGGTGGCCGCGTCGGGGCCGTCCTGCTGTTCGCGGTTGTCGGTGTGGCCATCTTGGGGCCGGCGTTCGCCCCTCACCCGAGCACCGCCACCATCGGCATCCCCGGCGTCGGGCCTGGGCCAGGCTACCCGCTCGGCCTCGACTTCCTCGGGCGGGACGTCCTCAGCCGCACGCTCGACGGCGGTCGATCAACCTTGCTTCTAGGCGGCTCGGCCACGCTCCTCACCTACATCGTGGGCACGAACGTCGGCTTGGCCGCCGGTCACAAGCCATCTTGGATCGACCCCCTCCTCATGCGAAGCGTCGACGTCGTCCTCTCGTTCCCTGCGCTTCTCATCATGCTGCTTGCCGTGACGGCCTTCGGCGGCAGCCCCTTCGTCCTCGTGTGCGCAACGGCACTCGTGCTCTTCCCCGGGGTGGCGCGCATCGTAAGAACGGCGACGGCCGAAGTGGCGACACGAGCGTACGTGGAGGCAGCTGTAGTGCGGGGCGAGCGGTCCTTCGCCATCATCCGGCGGGAGATCCTTCCCAACGTCGCCGGCCCAATTATTGCCGATCTCGGCATCCGCTTCAGCTGGTCGATCATCCTCATCGCGAGCGTGAACTACCTCGGGCTTGGCCTGAAGCCGCCCACCGCCGACTGGGGCCTCATGGTCTCGGAGAACCGCAGCATCATCTCGTCGAACCCGTGGGCGGTCATGGCACCAGCACTCATGCTGGCGCTGCTCATCGTGGCCGTGAACCTCGTCGGCGATGCCTACGTACGTCAGCTGGGCCACTCGAGAGGGACGCCATGAGCGCTCATGATGGTTTGGTCTTGCGCGCGCGGGACCTGCGAATCGAGTTGGCGAACGGCGCTGCCATCATCGAGGACGTGAGCCTCGAACTCAAGGCTGGGGAGATCCTGGGACTCGTGGGCGAGTCAGGCTCAGGTAAGACGACGACGGCTCTCTCGGTCTTTGGCTACCACGAGCGCGGCGTGCAGCAGGTGAACGGCGAGATAGAGATCTGCGGCCGGCGGCTCGGGGACAAGAAGGCGTTCCGCCAGGCGAGGGGCGATCTCGTCTCCTACGTGCCGCAGAACCCGGGCATGGCGCTCAACCCTTCGATGCGGATCGCCGACGCCATCGAGGACATGATCAGGGCGCATCGCGGCGACGTGCCCCGGGGGGCCGCCGCCCAAGAGCTATTCGGTCGGGTCGGACTCCCGTCGACGGACGCGTTCTCCCGTCGCTACCCGCACCAGCTGTCCGGCGGCCAGCAACAGCGGGTCTGCATTGCTATCGCCCTGTCCTCCGGACCGGCGGTCGTCGTGCTAGACGAGCCCACGACCGGGCTCGACGTCATCACCCAGGCCCGCATCCTCAAGGAGCTCGCACACCTGCGGGACGAAGAAGGCGCGGCCATGCTCTACATCACCCACGACCTCGCCGTCGTGAGCGAGATCGCCAGCCGCATCGCCGTCATGTACGCCGGCCGCATTGTGGAGGAAGGTCCGCCGGGTGTGATCCTCCGGGCTCCTCGTCACCCGTACACACGAGGGCTCATGGCCTCCACACCAGACCACGTGCGGCCTAGGAAGCTGCAGGCCATGAGCGGTATCGCCGTCGGGGCGGGCGAGCACCCTCGGGGATGCGCCTTCGCGCTGAGATGCCCACAGCGGGTTGCACGGTGCACGGAGGAGGCGCCACCACTCAACGAGATCACCAAGGGTCATGCCGTGCGCTGCTTCGAGTGGGAGGCGACGCCAGCGGTCGAATGGATCCCGCCTGCCGTATCGAGGTCGTCCACCGGCGCCGAGGGGATCACGGTGCTGGAGGTCAGCCACCTGCGGGCTGAGTACCACAGCCGTCACAGCACCGTCGTGGCCGCTCGCGACGTGACCTTCTCATTAGAGCAAGGGGGATGCGTCGCGCTCGTGGGCGAGTCCGGAAGCGGCA
>DASPSK010000191.1:0-5824 GCA_035623975.1 Acidimicrobiales bacterium
GGAGCGCTGCGCCGGGCGTATAGTCGCTCGCCTCGACCTCGCCTCCATCTCGGCACTGAAGACCTTCGACCCGCCGCTGAAGTCATTCGTCGGGCGGCCCTTCGAGGCATGCAGGCGGCGGGGCAAGTACCTCTGCATGCGTTTCGACGACCGGAGCGGGGCGGCGCCGGAGTGGCTCGTCATTCACCTCGCTCGCGCCGGCTGGATCAAATGGCGCGACAAGCTCCCCTCCGGTCCGGTGAAAGTCGGAAGGGGCCCGCTCGTGCTCCGAGTCGGATTCGAGGGCGGCGAGGGTTTCGACGTCACCGAGATGGGCCACGAGCGCCGGCTCGCCACCTGGACCACCCGCTCCCCCGACGACATCGAGGCGCTGGCCACCCTCGGCCCCGAACCGCTCGACCCTGAGTTCACCGAGGCGCGCTTTGCTCGGATCCTGGCGGCCGAGAAGGGTGACCTGAAGCGATGCCTCTCCCGTCAGTCGGTCATCGCCGGCGTCGGCAACGCCTATTCGGACGAGGCCCTGCACGCTGCCCGCCTGTCGCCCTTCAAGCCGGCCGCCAACCTCTCAGCTGAGGAGGCCTCCCGCCTCTATGCCGCCCTCGTGGGCGTGCTGCAAGCGGCCATCGAGCGGGCCGAGACTCTCGAGATGGACGAGCTGAAGGACGACAAGCGCGCCGGCATGCGGGTGCACGCCCGCACGGGCCTTGCCTGCCCGGTCTGCGGTGACACCGTGCGCGAGGTCTCCTTCGCCACGAGGTCGCTGCAGTACTGCCCCACCTGCCAGACCGGCGGCAGACCGCTTGCGGACCGGCGCCTCTCCCGCCTCCTCAAGTAGCCGCCCGTCGGGCCGCGCCCGCGCCCCCGGCGCGACGGCTCAGCCCCGCTCGAGCGGGCGCCCGTCCCGCCGGACGGCGGCGAGCACCTCGGGCGGGACGGCATCGCCCCAGGCGAGCCTCGAGGCCGACCGGTAGGCAGGTTGCGACTGGCCGATGCCGGTCGTCCGGATGGCGCCGTCGGCGCACACCGCCAGCTCGGCGAAGCGGCGCCGGTGCAGGGGGCGCCGGACGACGCGGCCGGCCGCGCGGGCCGCTCCGGTGCGGGCGAAGGCGACGTAGCTGAATTTCTCGTCCTCGAAGGACCGCGCGGCCCCCTTCAGGTTGCGGTGGAGGCCAGAGCGGGCGACGCGGGCCGAGAAGTGGCACCAGTCGCCTTCGCCGACCGGGCAAGCCCCCTCCTCCGGGCACGGGGCGAGCAGGTGGGCCCCCGCTTCGACGAGCTCATGGCGGAGCTCGCGAATGAGGCAGAAACCCGCCGGCGTGCCCGGCTCGACGAGGAGGAGACAGCCTGTCGTTGCCTCCCATGCCCTCAGGGCCACGTCGTGCTGAACGGCAGGCTCGAGCTCGCCGAGCAGGTAACAGGCGGTCACGAGCTCGGCCTGGCCGAGCTCGCACGTCACGTCGAGCTGCTGCCAATCCCATCCCGCCGCAACTCCGTCCGCCAGGAGCTGACCGACCCGGATCATGTGCTCATCGACGTCGGCGAGCACGACGCGGGCGAGACTCGGCCACAGACTGGCGGCCGCCCAGGCGGCCGCCCCGCAGCCGGCGCCGAGATCGAGCTGCGTGGCAGGCGCGAACGCCGGCCAGAGCTCGGCCACCTGCCGGCCGCCCGCCCGAACGGCGGCGTACGTGGCCGGGAGGCGCGTGGCCGCGTAGGCGAGGGCGTCCTCGGCCGTGCGCACATACGGCCCGACGCCTTCGCGGTAGCGGAGCGAGAGCGCCCGCGCAGCCGTGGCGAGGTCGCCCGCTGGCGCCTTTGCCAGCGCACCGGCAATCGCTTGCGAGAGCGCTCCCGTCGCCGCCGGAGCGGTCATGACCGCTCGCTCACTCCCCCACTCGCCGCCAGTAGATGACGGCGTCCTCGCCGTCGACGGCTTCGGGGATGCGGCCGATCTCGCGCCAACCGAGCTCCTCATAGAGGGCGCGGGCAGGATTGGAGGCAAAGACGAGGTTGAACTGCACGGCATTGAAACCCAACAAGGGTGCCCGCCAGACAGAGTCCTCCACGAGCGCCCTTCCCACGCCGCGGCCGCGGGCGGAGCCGGCGGCGACGTAGCCGGCGTTGGCGATGTGGGCCGCCCGGGCGGCGAAGTTGGGCTTCAGGTAGTAGGCCCCGAGGAGGGGGCCGCCGCCGGCCGCCCGGGCCCCGATGACCGCCGTGACGGAGTGCACCCAGGCGGCCTCGAAAACCTCCCGCGTGAGCGGAGGCGCCTGCGGGAAACCCTCTCCCGTTGCGACCACTTCGGCGAAGAGCATGAAGAGCTGTTCGTCCTCGTCGCCCACGAGCGGGCCGAGGGCGAGATCTTCCCCTCCTTTGGTCGTCACAACGACGCGATCCCCCGGCGCGGCCATCCCGGCACACTACCCAGCCGAGCGTTCACAGCTCCCCGGCAGCCGGCTGTAGGCTCGGGATTTCCGGTGCGAGGCTGGAACAGGTTCCTCGGCACTGCCGCTCGTCGGGCGCGCCTGTGGACGAAGGAGACAAGCAGTGCGGGTACCCATGAGGCGGGCTCGGACGGTGGCCGTCGTGGCCTGTGTCGGCGTCGGGTTGACCGTCGGCTCCGTCGCCACCGGCTCGAAGGCGAGCGCTGCCGCCACCTCGGAGGCGAGCCACCTCTCGCTCGCGACCCTGCTCGCATCCCGCCTCGTCTTCATCGGCAAGGCAGCCGTCCCCTTGCCGGGCTCGCGGGCCCTCGGGCTGCTTGCCCCCACCCGTCTCATGCAGCTCGGGGTCGCTCTGTCGCCCCGCGACCCGCGCGCCCTCGAGTCGTACGCCACCGCCGTCAACACGCCGGGCTCGCCGAGCTTCGGCCACTTCATCACGCCGAGACAGTTCCGGAGCGAATTCGGTCCGACGCCGGCGACGATCGCCGCCGTGCGAGCAGTCCTTCGCGCCGAGGGCTTCTCCGTCTCGGCGCCCTCGACGAACGGGCTCATCATGCCGGTGGCCGGCACTGTCGCCGTCGTGCAGCGGGCGTTGCACGTGAGCATGCGCTCCTACCGGCTCCCGGACGGGATCCTGGGCTGGTCGGCCGCGACGGCGCCTGAGCTGCAGGCGCCCATCGCCGGCGACGTCACCGCCATCCTCGGCCTCGACGACCTCGTCGGCCCGCACAACTTCATTGAGCGCCCGCGGGCGAGCAGCTCGGCGGGACGAGCGGCCGCCATGGCCGTCGCCGACCGCATCCAGCCGCGAACGGCCGACGGGGGGCCGAACGCCTGCCGGGCAGCCGCCAGCAAGGCGGAGAAGGAGTCCGGGTGGACCTTCAACCAGCTGGCGCAGGCCTACGCCGTGAACGGTCTCTACGAGGAGGGCGCCCTCGGCGAGGGCGAAACGATCGCCCTCTTCGAGCTCGAGCCCTTCGCGCGCAGTGACATCAGCACGTTCGACACGTGCTACTTCGGAGCCAGCGTCGCCGCCGGCATGTTGCAACACCTCCACGTCGTCGCCGTCAACGGCGGCATCCCCCCCGGCCCCGGCATGGGCGAGGCCGTCCTCGATGTCGAGGACATCTCCGCTCTGGCGCCGCACGCCAGCATCGACGTGTACGAGGCCCCGAGCGCCACCATCGGTACTCAGTTCGCCACCGATGACATCTACAACGCCATGGTGAACGCCGACACGGCCAACGTCATCTCTACGAGCTGGGGCCTGTGCGAACCCGCCTATCAGATCGCCTCCCCCGGCGCCCAGGAGGTGGAGAACACCATCTTCGAGGAGGCAGCCGCCCAGGGGCAGTCGGTCTTCGCCGCTGCCGGCGACTCCGGGTCCAACGACTGCGCCTTCGGATCGACGCCGATCACATCGCCCTCGCCCGTCCAGGTGGACGATCCCGCCAGCCAGGACTTCGTCGTCGGCGTCGGGGGCACGACGCTGACGGCCGACTCGCTCCCCCCGCACGAGACCGTGTGGAACGACGGGCCGCTCGGCGGCGGCGGCGGCGGGGGCATCTCCGACACCTGGCCCAGCCCCGCCTGGCAGGCGGACTCCGGCGTGGCGGGAGTCTCCAACTCCTACTCGGAGACGCCCGCCTACGCCTTCTGCGAGAACCCCACGCCTGCCACCCCGCCGGCGGAACCGCCCTGCCGCGAGGTGCCCGACGTCACGATCGACGCCGACGAGGACACCGGGACGTCGTTCTACCAAGCGAGCGGGGGCGGTTGGGGCACGATCGGGGGCACCTCGACGTCGGCTCCCATGTGGGCGGCCCTCACGACCGACATCGCTTCCTCGAGCAGCTGCGCCGGTCTCGCCGTCAACGGCACGAACCACGACCGCGACCTCGGCTTCGTGGCGCCGGCGCTCTACGAGGCAGCCGCCACGGCTGCCCCGGGCGCCGATTTCAACGACATCACGATAGGCAGCAACGACATCTTTGGGCTCAACGACGGCTATTCCGCCACGCCCGGTTACAACCTTGCGTCCGGGCTCGGCTCGCCCGTGGCGACAGGCCTGGCGACGTCGCTCTGCAGGTTGCTGACGCCCGCGGCCACCCAGCCGTCGGTGACGGCCCTCAAGCCGGCGTTCGGGCCCGTGAGCGGGGGCAACACGGTCACGATCACGGGTGCGGGCCTTTCGGGAGCTGGGGTCAGCGTGGCGGGGGTGGATTTCGGGGCCACGCCGGCGACGTCCATCACGCCGGACGGCAATTCGATCTCCGTGACCGTCCCGCCGGAGGCCCCCCGGCCGGGCACGGGAGGCGAGACGAGCGCCACGCCCACGCCCGTCGAGGTGACCGTCACCCTCGACACGGCCTCCGGCCCGCTGACGACGACGCCGCTCGCGAGCACGAGCCGCTACATCTACACGGCGGGCTCGAGCACGTCCCCCCGTCCGTCGGTAAGCGGCGTCGGCCCCTCCGGCGGGCCGACGAGCGGGGGCAACGTCGTGGACGTGTACGGCTCGGGTTTCGCGGCGTCCGCTCCGCCCATCACTTCGGTCACCTTCGGTGGGGTGGCCGCCACGCGCTGGACCGCCCTCAGCGCCTACGAGCTGCAGGTGACCGTGCCCGCCGAGACGAGCGCCACCAAGTGCACCTCGGGTGAGGGCTTCCATCCGGCGAACACCTGCCAGGTGGAGGTCGTTGTCACGAACCATGACGGGAGCAGCCCGGAGAGCGAGATCCTGGCCCCCTACGTCGGCAGCCTCGTCGCCAACGACGAAGGCATCGTCGTGCCGACCGCCGGCACCGAGATCGATCCCGCCCCGAGCGAGTACGACTACGCCCCCCGCCCGAGCATCTCCTCGCTCAGCCCGCAGCCGTTCACCGAGTCGGGCTCGCGGCCCCTCGTGATCAACGGCACGGGTTTCAACGTGCTCACCCTCGAGTGGGTCAACGTCGGCGTCGGCTCCGTCGAGACGGACAACGACACGACCTTCGACACCGTGTCACCCACTCGGATCAGGCTCTTCGCCTCCCTCCCGAGCGTCACGGGGACCAAGACCCTGCCTGGAGGGATCAGCGTGCTCGGGCTCGGAGGGGTGTCGAAGGCCGTCCGCTTCCGCTACAAGGGGTGAGCAGCCGCTAACGGCTCAAGTGCTGCGGGGTCACGCGGCCGATGTAGCGGATCAGCGCCACGGGGGTCTGCTCGATGCCCTGGCCGAGAGGGTTGTCCCCGAAGAGCCAGGCGACGAGGCGCCGGTCCAGTCCTCGGCTGCCACCGAGGACGACGACGCCGCGGTCGTTCGCATCGACGACGGCCACGTGCACGAGACCCCCGGCCTCTTCACCGAGGCGGTGGGCGAGCCGTTCGGCCACGCCGTC
>DASPSK010000217.1:0-5328 GCA_035623975.1 Acidimicrobiales bacterium
GACGGCGAGGGTTTCTTCGGTGTGGCCGGAGAACGAGACGGCGAAGACCAACGAGCTCTCCCCGAGGAAGCCCGGGGCCGAGGCGGAGTTGACGAGCAGGACCGGGAGGGGCGATCGGGGCGCCGCGTAGGCCTGCAGCACCTCTCCGGCGACGGCACTCCCGCCCATCCCGGCGACGACGATCGAGGTGAGCGCCGCCCTCTCGAGCGCGCCGGGCAACGGGACGTGGGTCGACATGGCCGCCGCCAGCTGGTCACCCATCCCCGCGGCGGCCGAGAGGAGGCCCTCGCTGTCAGGACGGAGCCAGGGCATCGGCGGCCCCGCGATCACGCAGTCGAGGTCGTGGGGCCGAAATTCGGCTTGATGCCCTCCGCCGCCGCCTTTGCCTGCAGGCGGGCGTCCTCCTCCTCGCTCACGGTCTCCGCCTCGTCGACGAGCATCACCGGAATACCGTCGAGGATGCGATAGCGCCGTCGCAGCCTCGGGTTGTAGAGGGTGTCCTCGTCCTCGAAGTACAGGAGGGGTCCCTTGTCCTCCGGGCAGGCGAGGATCTCCAGCAAGAGAGGGTCAAGCGCCATGTTCAGCTCCCAGTCGTCGTCGCGCCGTCGAGGCTGTGGATGAGCCGGAGCACGTCGGCGACGTGAGCTGAGCATTCCTCGGCGGAGTTGGCTTCAAGGTTCAACCGCAAGAGCGGCTCCGTGTTCGACGGCCTCATGTTGAACCACCATGAGCCCAGATCCACCGTGAGGCCGTCGAGGTGGTCGAGCGAGGCACCCAGAGCCCGGTAGCGTTCCTCGACTCCGGCCAGGACGGCGGCGACATCGCCGACCTTCGTGTTGATCTCGCCGGAGTCGGCGTACCGCTCGAACGGCTTGCGCAGCTCGGAGAGGGGCAGAGCCGACTTCGACATCAACTCGAGGACCGTGACGGCGGCGATGATGCCGGAATCGGCTCGGTAGTTGTCCCGGAAGTAGTAGTGGCCGGAGTGCTCGCCCCCGAAGAGCGCACCCGTCTCGGCCATCGTCGCCTTCACGAAGGAATGGCCGACGCGCGTGCGCACGGGGATGCCCCCGCGCTCGATGATGATCTCCGGGACCGCCTTCGAGCAGATGAGGTTGTAGAGGATGGTCGCCCCCGGGTGCTTGTCGAGTATGGCAGCCGCCACGATCGAGGTCGTGAGCGATCCCGAGAGCGGCTCGGCTTTGTCGTCGACGAGGAAGACCCGGTCGGCGTCTCCGTCGAAGGCCAGGCCGACATCGGCCCCGACCTCGAGCACGCGGGCGCGCAGCGCGACGAGGTTCTCCGGCTGGATGGGGTCGGCCGGGTGGTTCGGGAACGTCCCGTCGAGCTCCCCGAAGAGGATCTCGAGATCGACGGGCATGCCCGCGAAGATGCGCGGCGCCACCAGCCCTCCCATCCCGTTGGCCGTGTCGGCGACGATCCTCATGGGGCGCAGGGCGGCGACGTCGATGAAGGAGAGGACGTGGGTGGCGAATTCGTCGAGCAGGTCGACGGCGCTGTAGCGGGGGTTGCCGGCTGGATCCGCCCCCTCGCTCGCCGAGCCGGAGGCGAAGACCTCCTCGGCCCCGGACCGGATGTCGGCCAGCCCCGAGTCCTGCCCGACCGGCTTGGCGCCGGCGAGGCAGAACTTGATCCCGTTGTAAGAGGCCGGGTTGTGCGAGGCCGTGAGCATCGCCCCCGGCATGTCGAGATAGCCGGAGGCGAAGTAGAGCAGGTCGGTCGAGACGAGGCCGACGTCGACGACGCCAAGGCCTTCGGAGATGACACCGGCGGCGAGGGCGCGCGACAGCTCCAAGCCGGAAGCTCGCATGTCGCGGCCGATGGCGATGGACGAGGCGCCCTCGGCCGACCGGGCGAAGCGGGCAAAACCCGCCCCGATGGCGGCGGCTATCGGTGCGTTGAGCTGGTCCGGCACGATGCCGCGGACGTCGTAGGCCTTGAAGATGGCGGCGAAGGGAGAGGCGGCGCCGGTGGAGGTGGAAGCTGCGGAGGCCATGGCCAAGCGAGCCTATAGGTCAATGCTGCAGCACGAAGGCGATGATCGTGGTCGTGTTGAAAGCGACGTGGGCAAGGATCGTCGGCCCGAGGCGGCCGGTGCGGTAGGCCACGTAGGCCAGCAGCATCCCGAAGCCGGCGAGGCCGAAGAATTGCAGCGCCTCGAAGTGCACGAGGCCGAACACGATGCCCGTGATGACGATGGAGAGTGCCGGGCCCGCTCGCGGCCCGAGATGCTCGAAGCGCCCGAGGAGCCCGCGCAAGAGCAGACCGCGGAAGAAGATCTCCTCGACGAGCGGGCTGCCGACACAGACGAGCACGGCGAGGATGACAAGGCTGGCGGTGTTGTACTGCACGGGCGAGAGCAGCTGCTGAGCGGGGTGGCTGAGCTTGGCGTTGAGGTTGTGCACGAACGGCTGCAGGGGCAATTCGAGGAAAGGGACGAGCAGGTACTGAGCGCCAACTCCGATGGCGATCCCGAGGGGGACGTCCCGCCACCGGAAGCGCAGCCCGTAGTCGTCGACGAAGCTGCCGTGGCGCACGGCGGAGCCGGGCTGGGCGGTCGCCGCCGGTGGACGGCCGTCCTCTGAGCGGACCCGCTCCCTCTCCCGCTCCCGCTCCCGGGCCGGGGGCGGGAGGCTGCGGGCCTGAGATGAGCGTGCACGCGACTGGCCGGGCCCGAGCCCGCCCGTCCGGCTCGCCACGACGGCCGCTCCGAGAAAGCCGGTCCACAGCCCGACGAAGTCGGCGATATCGGTGCCGATCTGGTTGGGATGCCCATGGGAGAGGCCGCTGTAGGCGGACATGGCCAGGATGGCGAGCAGAAACCCCACCACCAGGCCGAAGGCGGCCTCCCAGACCCCGAAAGGGTTGCCGACCGCTCGGCTTCCCGTACGGGATCCCGCTCGGGATGCGGGATCGCTCACCGCGTGAGCGTCGTACGGATCCGCCGCCATGGTCAAGCCCGGAGCCACGATGTCCGCTGGCCGGGCCCGCCCGCCTACGATATGGGAGTGAGTCGTCAACCCCAAGACCTGCGCCCCGGCGGTCAGGGACGTCCGGGTACGGGATCTGCCGGACCTGACCAGCCTTGGCGCTGGTTGATCGCCCTCGGGGCCGTCGTCGTCCTCGTCCTGCTCGTCACGTCCGTGATGCACGGGAGCACCGCCAAGTCCATCCAGTATTCGCAATGGGTGAACGACGTGAACAGCAACCAGGTGAGGAGCGCCAACTACAACAACACGAACGCCGCCATCACCGGGTACCTGGCGAACGGCACCGAGTACACGACAACCGGCCCCGGCTCGGGCCTGCCGGCATCGATCGTCGCCACGCTGCACAACGACGGTAGGACGCTGACGTACTCGAGCCCCTCGAGCAGCATCGTCGACGACCTGCTGGTCTGGGTGTTGCCGATCGGCATCCTGATCGTCTTCTTCGTGTGGATGAGCCGCCGCGCCCAGGGGCAGATGACCGGCATCATGTCGATCGGCCGCTCGCGGGCGAAGGTCTACACGACAGAACGGCCTCGCACGACGTTCAACGACGTGGCCGGCTACCAGGGCGTCAAGCAGGAGATCAGTGAAGTCGTCGACTTCCTCAAGTCGTCGGCGCGGTTTCGAGACATCGGGGCTCGGGTGCCGAAGGGCGTACTGCTCGTCGGGCCCCCGGGCACCGGCAAGACGCTGCTGGCTCGTGCGGTCGCCGGCGAGGCGGGCGTCCCCTTCCTGTCGGTGAGCGGCTCGGACTTCATGGAGATGTTCGTCGGCGTCGGCGCCAGCCGCGTGCGCGACCTCTTCCAGACGGCACGCAAGCAGGCCCCGGCGATCATCTTCGTGGACGAGATCGACTCGATCGGGCGCAAGCGGGGCGCCGGACTCGGGGGCGGCCACGACGAGCGCGAGCAGACGCTCAACCAGATGCTGAACGAAATGGACGGCTTCGACCCGACCGAGGGTGTCGTCATCATGGCGGCCACGAACCGGCCGGACATTCTCGACCCGGCGTTGCTGCGGCCCGGCCGTTTCGACCGCCAGATCGTCGTCCCGCTCCCCGACCTCGACGAGCGCCTCCCCATCCTGCAGGTCCACTGCCGCGACAAGCGCATCAGCGACGACGTCGACCTGTCCCTCGTCGCCAGGGGCACGCCCGGCATGAGCGGCGCCGAGCTCGCCAACCTTGTGAACGAGGCGGCCCTGCACGCCGTCCGGCGCGGCAGCCAGTGGATCCAGATGCGTGACTTTGATGCCGCCCGCGACCGCGTCCTCATGGGCATGCCCCGGGAGTCGATGGCGTTGTCGCCCGACGAGAAGGAGCGCGTCGCCTACCACGAGGGCGGGCACGCCGTGCTCGCCTACGTGCTGCCGCACGCCGATCCCCTCCTCAAGGTGAGCATCATCCCGACGGGCATGGCGCTCGGCGTGACCCAGCAGCTGCCGGCGGAGGAGCGCCACATCTACCCGCGTGAGTACATCGAGGACTCGCTCGCTGTCCGCATGGGCGGCCGCGTGGCCGAACGGCTCGTCTACGACGGCTTGTCCACGGGCGCGAGCGACGACCTGCAGCGCAACACTGAGCTCGCCCGCAAGATGGTGCGCGAGTGGGGGATGTCCGACCGGATCGGGCCGATGGCGTGGGGATCGCAAGGGACGGTGTTTCTTGGTGAGGACCTCATGCACACGCGTGACTACTCCGAGGACACGAGCCGCGTGGTGGACGAGGAGATCGAACGCATCCTGCGCGCCCAGGAGCTCCGGGCCGAGCAGGTCCTGAGCGAGCACCGGGGCGGGCTCGACGCCGTCGCGAACGCCTTGCTCGAGCACGAGACCATCGACGGCCGCGAGATCGCCCGCTTGGTGGACGAGGCCTTCGGCCGCCCTGTGCACGAGCTCCCGGCCGGTGACGAGGTGCCCGACTCGGCTCGCTTCGCCACCTCGCTCGTGGGCACCGGCGCCGAGCCCGCGCCGCTCAGAGTCGGTTCACCCGCCGTCCCCGCCACTGGGAGCGGGCTGTCCGCGGACGGGCCCCGTGTCGCACCCCGGAGCGACTGAGGCCGGCTGACCGGCCGGCACCGCGGCGCATCGCTGGACCCGACCGGAGCGGGTGGATTCGTGCCGCCTGCCCTCGCATGGGTTTCCTGCTTGGCGCGAATTTCGGCCGAACCTGTTGCCCAAACGGATCAAACAGGGGGGTGTCCGCTCGCCCTGCGCACACGGATCGCCTTCTTTGGCGGCAACTCGGCCGAACCTGTTGCCTAAACGGATCAAACAGGGGGGTGTCCGCTCGCCCTGCGCACACAGATCGCCGTCTTTG
>DASPSK010000236.1:0-6345 GCA_035623975.1 Acidimicrobiales bacterium
GACCTCGCTCACCGGCGGCGGCAGGGAGGATGGCAGGCGCCCTGCCGAGGTGATGGGCGTCAAGAGCGGGTAGGCGGCCTCGGGCGGCGAGGCGGCTGCGGGCGGGGGGACGAGCTCGAGCGGCGGCGCCGGCGACGGCGCCGGCGGACCGGGTTGCTCGCCAAGGGACGGGCCGGCCGCCCCTTCGCCGCCGAGGGCCGTGAGCGTCAAGGGGGCGGGCTCCGGAGCGGCCACCGGGCGGGCGACGCCGCCGGCCGAGGGGGGAGGAAGGGGCGAATCGGGGACCGGCGCCGATACGGGCGCCGGGGCAGGCGGCGGTGCAACGCTCCTCGGCGACGCGGGCGGCGCCTGCAGGCGGCTGCTCGCCGGGAACCCGCCCCGATCCCTTTGCGTGGCGGCGGGCGGAGGAGGAGCGCTCGCTGGTCGTGGCTGCATCGCCGGCGGCGGAGCCGCAGGCGGGCGGGAGGGCCTCGCCGGGGAGAGGCCAGAGGGACTGGGGGCGGCAGGCAGGGCGCCCGGGAACTCGCTTCGCGTCTCCGGCTCTCCCAGCCGGTAGCGCTGTACTCGCCGCGGCGCCGCCGCCGGCACCTGCTTCACCGGCGGGGGGGGAGGGTCGAGCAGGTGCTCGGGCGTGCCTTCGTGATGACGGCGCGGCGACGTCTGCACCGTCGGCAGCAAGGCGGACCAACTCGCCCCCGCCAGCGGCTCTGCGACGGCGGGCGTCGAGAAGCCCGCCATGAGCGGCGGCGCAGCCTGTCGCTGCGCGACCGGGGCCGCCGTCGGCGTCCTCCAGGCGGCATCTGACTCGCGAACGCCCGGGGGCTGAGTGGAGCTGCCGGCGGCGGGGAGCAGCCCGGCGCCCTGTCCGGCCGGCGTAGCGGCCGTCGGGCTCGCAGGGGCGCCGGAGTCGCCCGGCGTGCCCCGGCCATGCCCGCTCAGTCCCGCCGCCGGGAGGCTCGGGGTCACGCCGCCGACGAGGGAGGCGCTCGGGGCGGGCACCTGCGGGGCAGGAACGCCCTCGGTCGTCCCCCCCGAAGCCGGCGAGCTCGGCGCGCTGGTCGGCCAGCCCGCAGCGTCGCCGGTCGCCCTCGTCGTCGCGTCCGCCAGGCTCGGCGGGACGGGGGCATCGTGCACCTCGATCCGCATCGTCTCGAGGGACACCCCGCCGGCGTCGAGGAGGCTCGCGCCCGGAGGCGGTGCGGGGAGGCTCGGCAGGAGACGGGGCGGGGTTTCGGGCGGGACTGGAGGCGTCTCGGAAGACGTGCCGAGACGGGACAACGAGGGGGGTGGCGACGGGAACCTCACGGTGCCCTCCGCCGGCGGGTCGCTCCCGAGGGGCTGTGCGCTCGCCTCCACGTAGCCGGGCAGACCGTCGATCGAGACGTCGTGGAGCATGGGACCGATGACCGCAGGGCTCTGGCGGGTCGTGAGCTCCGCCTCGAACCTCGCCGGCCGCAGCGTCAGCTCGGCCGGGGTGAAGGTGCCCTCGATGGGCGCCAGCTGCTGCCAGGACGGTTCGCGGGCGGCGGCGGCGTCGCCGGGCTGAACGGCGGAAAGGGCTTCCCGGCCGAGGAGGCGCTGCAACCAGCCCACGGGAGGTCAGCCTCCGGAGGCGAGCCGTCGGTTGATGCGGCCGATCTCGTCACTGAAACGCCGGCGGGTGGCATGCTCGAGGTCGAGGATGTCGTCGAGCGACCAGTGGAAGTGGTAAGCGACGTACGCGACCTCCTCGTAGAGTCGGTCGGCCGCGCACGTCACGATTCCCCCAGGCGACCACCGGCCATGTCGACCGAGAACTCGTGCTGGCAAGCGGGACAGGTCACGGCAGCCCTCGTGTGCCCCTCCTGGTTGACCCGGCGGTAGAGGTCCTGCAGGAAGGCGACGTCGGAGGCGAACATGTTCTCGATGAGGCCGGGGTGGACGTCGGTGATGGAGCCGAGACGGGTGACGACCCGGGAGACGAGCACGATCGTCAGGTAGGCGGGGTTCTCCCGCACGCGGTCGTCGACGAGGGGGACGAGCTCGTCGCGGGCCGTCGCCAGGCGCATGACGCCGTCGCGGTGCACGGTGCCGTGGGCGTCGACGTAGCCGCGCGGCAGGAGGAACTCGAACTCGGTGCGAAGCGGGTCCCGCTCCGTCTTCGAGCCGCGCCCGGCGCGTCGATCGGCCACCTCGGCGGCGCTCAGCGCCGGCATCACTCGACCTCGACGTCCTCGTAGGTGAGGGTCAGCTTCTCCTGCAGCACGGTGGTGTCACCCGCCTTCATGGAGGTGATCTCCATCGACTTCGGCCAGGCGTTCGTGAGCTTGTAGCGCTTCACGGGGGCGCCCATGTAGTCGTAGACGATGATGGCGCCGCCTTTGCGGGCGTCCCCCATGTTGCCGAGGCGGGACGTCTCCACCCACTGGGAGAAACTCGTATCGGCCGTGAGCCCACGGGTGAGGGTGACCTCACCTGCCTTCGGGCGCCCGGGGAGTTTCTTGATGACGTACTTGCCGTCCGGAGTGTTCTCCTTCAGCTCGATGACGTCCTGCTCGATCTTGAGTCCGTTGATCTCCTGTATCTGCTTGATGACGATGCTGTCGAACTCGAGGCCGAACGAGTGTCCGACCCCGGCGTCCATGTCGGGGAGCGCCACGGCACTTACCTCCTCGTGTCTGTTATTCGATCAGGCTGGTCCCGCCGGAGAACTGCGAGAGGCGGAAGATGACGAACTCGGCCGGCTTCACGGGGGCGACGCCGATCTCGCAGATGACCTGGCCGAGGTCGATCGTCTCCGACGGGTTCGTCTCGTCGTCGCACTTGACGTAGAAGGCCTCGAACGGGGTGGACCCGAACAGCGCTCCCTTGCGCCACTCGACGGCCAGGAACGAGGCGATCGTGCGGCGGATCTTCGACCAGAGCATCTCGTCGTTCGGCTCGAAGACGACCCAGTCGGTCCCGTTGAGGATCGACTTCTCCAGGTAGTTGAAGAGCCTGCGCACGTTGAGGTAGCGCCAGGCCGGATCCGAGGAGAGCGTGCGGGCCCCCCAGACGCGGATGCCCCGGCCGGGGAAGCTGCGCAGGCAGTTGATGCCGTGCGGGTTGAGGAGGTCGTGCTCGTTCTTGGTGATGTTGAGGCTGACCGAGATGGCGCCGCGCACGACCTCGTTGGCGGGCGCTTTGTGGACGCCGCGGGTGTTGTCGTTACGGCCCCAGATGCCCGCCATGTGGCCGCTCGGGGGTACATCGATGTTGCGCCCCGTCGCCGGGTCGAAGACCTTGATCCAGGGCCAGTAGAGGGTGGCCTGTTTCGAGTCGTAGCCGGCTTTGTCGATGCGCCACTCGCGCACCTGCTGGGCGTTGAGTCCCGGCGGCGAGTCGAGGATGGCGACCCGGTCGCCCATGAGCTCACAGTGGGCGATCATCGCCAGCTGCACCGCCTGCACGCCGTCCAGGTCGATGAGGCCGTGCTGGTAGGCGGCCATGAGGTCTGGGACCGAGACCATCGTGACGGCATCGACGGCCTCGAGGCCGCCGAAACCCGTGCGGTCGGCCGAGTCGCCCACGTAGTCCGCCGGCGACATGGGCCGCGACGGAACGGCCGGCAAGGTCGCCCCGCCCCCGCGCAGCTCGACGGTGCCGGCGTCCGGGTGGGTGACGGCGCTCTCGCCGGGAATCTCCTCGAGGCGGATGAGGGCCGAGCGGGCGTTGACGACGGTGACGACGTTCTGCCGCCCCCGCTTGGCGGAGAGGCGGTCGAACTCCTCGGCGACCGCGCCGTCGCGCTTGACGACGAGACGGAAGGAGTCCTCGGGGGCACCCTCCTCGGTCACCGGTGAGATCTCGACGGTGAGGTTGTCTCCGGCGGGGCCGGCTTCGAGGGCGCTCACACGGTACGCCGGGCTGCCCCCGGCGACCTCGGCCTCGCCCTCGCGCGGCTCACGGGCGGCGGTGAGCTGGGCGGTGGCGTTCGGCAGGCTGCCCTCGGCGCCGTCCGGCCCGACGCGCACTACGTAGCAGCTCCCGCCTCCGTTGAGGAAGTAGCCATAGACGGCGTGACCGAGATAGGAGCCCTCGACGATGTCGCCGAAGGTGCGGGTGTACTGGGCCCAGTTGGTGACGAGCGTGGGCGCGTTCATAGGGCCCACGGGCGCCGCCCCGACGAAGGCGGCGACGGCGGTACCGACGCCTTCGATCGGACGGGAGCCGGTGTCGATCTCCTCCACGTAGACGCCCGGGGACAGGTACTGAGGCATGCGGCGTCCCTCCTCCTCGATGTTGGGTGCTCCTCTGAGCGTGCTTGCACCCGGGTCGCCGGGCAACGCCCGGCCAGACGTCCGATCGACCCGAAGGAGCTGCCCGATCGGCCATCCCGGCGTGCGCCTCTCTCGCTCGGCGCGGGCGCCCCTCTCCTTCGGCGTCCGCTCGTTTTCCGTCGAGCTGCCCGATCGGGACACGACGGCCGACGATCGGGCAACGCCCGCACCCGCCGCCGCGGGGCCGCGCGATGATCGTCTTTGCGATGTTTCGCCGGCGTCCGGCTGGCGGTAGGCGACTGCCAGATGCCACCAGGTGCCCTAGGAGACGAAGCGCAGCCTGAGACTCGGGGATGGAGGGGTGATGAGATGAGCGCACACGAAGAGCCCGTCCCGGAGCGCTCCACCGCGCCGCCCCGGCGGGCACCGTCGACGAGTGACCTCCGCGAGACGGCGCAAGCGGCTTCGAACCGCCCAGCGGGCGCCCAGTACCTCGCCGTGCCCGCCGATGGTGGAGCCTCTGTGCTCCGCCTCCAGCACGAGGCCGGCAACACGGCCGTCTCCCGCCTGATCGACGAGGAGTCCGCCGACGGTGCCGGGCCCTCCTCGGTGCTCTCCGTCATCGGCAAGGGAGGGACGCCGCTCGAGCCCGGCGTGCGTTCAGCCATGGAGGCCGGCCTCGGCGCCGACTTCGGCGACGTCCGCGTGCACACCGACGCCCCCGCCGCCGCCTCGGCGAGAGCGGTGCAGGCACGCGCCTACACAGTCGGCCACGACGTCGTCTTCGGTGAAGGCGCCTACCAGCCCGACAGCCAAGAAGGACGGCACACCCTCGCCCACGAGCTGACCCACGTCGTCCAGCAGCGGCAGGGACCCGTCGACGGCAGCCCGGCGGGCGACGGCCTCCTCCTGAGCGATCCCTCCGACCGCTTCGAACAGGCGGCCGAGGCGAGCGCCCAGCAGTTCACGGCGCCGAGCCCCCACGGGGGCGAGGTCGGCCTACAAGGGGGCGAGGTCGCCGCCGGCGGCGAGAGCGGCGAGCTCGCCGAGCTCGGCCTGCAACGGCAGCTCAGCGAAGAGGAGGACGAAGATCAGGACCGGCCGGTGGGCTAGGGGCCGCTTCCTCGAAGTTTCTTGACCGCCTTCACCCGCTCTTTGAGGACCGCGTCCCAGGCGGCCTGGAACTCCCACGGGTCGTTCCCGTGCAGGACGGCGTCCGATCCGTCGTAGGCCACCTCGTCAAGATCGGTGAATCGATACGACGTGTCGTCATAGTCGTTCCCGGAGTACCAGTGCCCGCTGTCGATCTCGAGCGTCGCCCTCACGACCTTCGGGAAGATGGAGTCGATCGGCTCCTTGCCCTGCGCCTTCAGCGATGTGTCCAGGCTCGCCGCCACCCGTTCAGGTTTCGGGGCGTTGGTCTTCAGGTCCCAGGCGTCGTCGATCGACTGCACGGAGTACTTCCCGGATTCGTTGCGGTAGACGCGGCACGTCAGGTACATCGTGCCGCTCCGGTAGTCGCCAGCACTGATCGGCCCGACGTGCTCGGGCCCGATGACGGCGAATGAGTTGGTGAACTGCTCCTGGAAGCTGGCCGGAGTCTTGCGTTCGACGCTTGCCCGCAGCTTTTTCTGGGAAGACTCGAGGCTTTGCAGCAGTTGGGCACCGGGACCGGAAACGACGTTGGAGGTTGTGTCTTCACCCTCCCCCGACTTGGACACGACGTCGGCGTACCTGATCTGCATGGGCCGTACCTGAGTGTTGAGAGCATCGAGGTCCTTCGCTTGCAAAGGCAGGATGCCGTTGCGCGTCCTCTCGAGGAAGTCGGCGATCTTCACCTCACCTTCAGCCTTCTCCACCCGCTCGTACTCCTCCATGTTGGCGGCGATCAGCTCCTTTGCCATCTTGAAGGGAATCGCCAGCTCAGGGCATGCTTCCGCCACGTTCTCGAGGAAGATGTCGAGGTCGACCTTCGCGGCGGCCTTCAGGGTCGAGGTGAGGTAATGGGACTCAGCCTCCTGCTCCGACGAGAACTCCATCGAGGTTTGGAAGTTCTGTAGACCGTCTCGGTAGCTCGTCCAGTAGAGGCCGATCGATTCCTTCATCA
>DASPSK010000241.1:0-18190 GCA_035623975.1 Acidimicrobiales bacterium
AGAGCTGCGAGATAAAGCGGGTGTGGACGAGCCCGGCGCACCGGCGCCGCGGCCTGGCACACGCCGTTCTCGATGCGATCGAGACGGCGGCGGCAGAGGCAGGCTACGCGAGGGCGTGCCTCGAGACCGGGCCATCGCAACCGGAGGCGGTCGCCTTCTACGAGAAGCGCGGGTATCGCCCGATCCCGCTCTACAGCCCGCGCTACGAGCACGCCCTCGCCTTCGCCCGTCCCCTCGGGGAGGCGGGCGCAGGCGGCCCGAGCGCCGGCCGCCAGACCAAGCGAGTGGGGGCGGAGGCCGATGACGGCACCTGAGGATGCGCCTGGCCCTTGGTTGCCCGAGCCCTCCGTAGCATGAGCCGATGGCCGTCTGCGCTCGGGTCGAACATGTCGGCAGCCTGCTGAGGCCGCCGCAGCTGCTCGAGGCGCGCAGGCAGTTCGCCGCCGGGGCGCTCAGCTCCGTCGATCTGAAGGCGGCCGAGGATCGCTCGATCCGTGACGTCGTCGCCATGCAGGAGGAGGTCGGCTGCCCGGTCGTGACCGACGGGGAGCTCCGGCGCGAGTCCTTCCAGAGCGAGCTGACGGCCTCGGCCTCGGGCTTCGAGGGCGTCGGGATGAATGCCTGGCTGTGGGGCTCCTGGCACTCCGAGGTGGTCGGGGATCTCGCCATCGAGCGGCCGGCCGACCTCGCCGTCGTCGCGAGGATGCACCGGCGCCGCAACCTCGCCGCCGAGGAGTTCACGTTCCTGCGGGCGGTGACCCATGCCCAGGGAAAAGTGACGCTCCCGAGCCCGACCTTGCTCTCGAACCTCTGGTCCCCTGAGCGCTCACGCGGCGCCTATGAGACCCTCGACGAGTTCATGGCCGACGTCGTCTCGGTCCTCGGCGACGAGGTCCGTGAGCTGGCTCGCCTCGGCTGCACCTACGTGCAGCTGGACGCCCCCCACTACCCGCTCCTCATCGACCCGGAGTGGCGTGCCTTCTACGAGGCGAGAGGGTGGAGCTTGGAGCGATGGCTCTCGTACGGCATCGAGCTTGACAATGCCGTCATCGCGACCGGCGCGGGGCTGGGGATGACGTTCGGGTTCCACCTCTGCCGCGGCAACCAGGGCAGCCGATGGCTCGTGGCGGGCGGTTACGACGCCATCGCCGCCCCCGTCTTCGGGGCGATCCATGCCGATCGCCTCCTGCTCGAGTACGACGACGAGCGCTCCGGCTCCTTCGACCCGCTCCGCCTCGTGCCCGACGACAAGGCCGTCGTGCTCGGGCTCGTCACGACGAAGACGCCGCAGCTCGAACGACTCCCAGATCTCGCCAAGCGGGTCGATCGGGCCGCTGGCGTCATCGATCGCGAGCGGCTGGCGGTGGGAACCCAGTGTGGTTTCTCGACCTCGGTGATGGGCAACGCCCTCACGATCGAGGACGAGCGGGCCAAGCTTGCCCTTCTCGTCGATCTCGCCGACGCCGTCTTCGGCACGGTCTGATCAGGTCATTGCACGGGCGCGATCGGTAGGACAGCGCCCCCGGAGGCCGGCCCACCGTCGACATGCCGGCGCGGAAGTTGTCACTGGATGACGCCTCGGCGGCGCGCGTGCGGCGATCGTGGGCGGCAGCACGGGCTTCGCCACTCTGCGTATTGACACCACCACTATCTGTGGTAAAACTTGCATCGTGCCAACGAACCCTCAGCTCGTGGCTCACCTCTACCGGAGGGCGGGCTTCGGCTTGACGAACAGCGAGCTGGGAGCGCTCTCGCAGCAGAGCTGGACGGAGCTCGTCGACGGCCTGCTCGAGGGCCTTACGGCGCGTGACGTCGAAGGTGACAAGGTTCCCCTGCCGCACTTGACGTGGATCCCGGAAGCGAACGTCCCCGGCTACAACTTCAACGGCTGGCAAGAGAACCAAGACCTCATCACGTGGTGGATCGCCCGCATGGTGGCGACTTCGACGCCCCTTCGCGAGAAGCTCGTTCTTCTTCTCCACAACCAGTTCCCGACGTCCTGGCAGAAGGTCGGCTGGGCCTCGCTCATGTACGCCCAGAACCAGCTGTTTCGCACGCTTGGCCCCGGGAACTTCCAGACCCTCACCCTGGCGGTTGCTCAAGATCCGTCCATGCTGATCTGGCTCGACACCGGGACCGATCACAAGGACTCGCCCAACGCGAACTTCGCCCGCGAGCTCATGGAGCGATTCACGATGGGTGCCGGGCACGGTCACTACACCGAGGACGACGTCTTCGAGAGCGCTCGCTGTTTCACGGGCTGGCAGCTCGACTACACGAGCGGTGAGTTCTACATCAACCCCTTCGACCACGACAACGGCATCAAGACGTTCCTCGGTCACCGGGGCAATTTCTCGGGTGAGGACATCGTGCGCATCGTGACGAGCTCAAAGGTGTCGCCGAGCTGGGTCGTGTCGCGAATCTGGTCGTGGCTCGCCTACCCGGTCTCGCAGACCAATCCGGTCATCGCCGGGTTGGAGGGCGTCTACCGCCGCGACCTCAACATGACGGACCTTCTGGCGGCGATCTTCCACCATCCGAAGTTCGTCTCCGCGGAGGCGTTGAACGGCCTCGTGAAGCAGCCGATCGAGTACGTCGTGAGCGTTCTCCGGGTGCTCGGGCTCGACACCGAGGTGCTCCCGCAGGGCACGCTCCCGTACTACCTGGGTCAGCTCGGCCAGGTGCCGTTCTCGCCCCCGAATGTCGGTGGCTGGGGCCAGAACGAGTACTGGCTCACGACGACATCGGCCAGCTCGTACATACAGTTCGCCCAGGACCTCGCCAGCTACGCCGACCTGACCACGATCGAGGACCGCAACGGTCACCCGAGCGGGCAGATCGAGGCCGTCCAAGAGCTGCTCGCCATTGAGTCGTTCTCGACGCAGACCTACGGCGCCCTGCTCTCGCTCGCGGTCCAGATGAAGGACGACGGGGGTTCGTGGCCGGCTCAGCAGCTCGTCACGCTTGCGCTCGTGTCCCCAGAATTCATGTTGAACTGAGCGGAGGATCGGATGGGGACCTTAGACAGACGTCAGTTCCTCTCGACGTCCCTTGGCGCCGGAGCGGTTGCGGGGGCTGCCCACTTGGGACTGCCGCTCCACCCGGGCACGCTGGCCTCTGCCGCATTGCAGGCTCCGAGGTCCATCGCGCCGAGGTCGTCAGGGGTGGCGCCCGGCCCGTTCGTGCTCTGCACGCTGTCGGGCGGCAACGACGGCTTGAACACCGTCGTGCCCTATGCCGACGGGCACTACCGAGATCTGCGCGGCGAGCTTGCCGTCCCGGAGGACCAGGTGCTCCATATCGGCAACATCGACGGCACAAACTACGGCTTCCACCCGGCCCTCACCGGGCTCTACTCGCTGTACCAGGCGGGCCAGGTCGCCATCATCTTCGGAGTGGAGTACCCGGATCCGAACTACAGCCATTTCCAGTCGATGGACATCTGGCTGACCGCAGATCTTTCGGGGGACGCAGGTGCCGGCTGGATCGGCCGCTGGCTCGATGCCACCGGTTCGGATCCGTTCCGGGCACTCAGCGTCGGGCCGACGCTGCCGATGTCCTTCGTCGGCAATCTCCAACAGGCGAGCACATTGAACGACAACACGTCGGGCGGCTCGCAGATGCCGGATGACGGGGGTTTCTTCCTCAAGGTCTACAAGAAGATGATGACGCCCTATCGGGGGGAGATCCCGCTTCGCAGGCTCGTCGGCGTGTCGGGGATGAACCTGCTCGCCGTTGGCGCCGCCGCCGAGGCCGCCCTCAACGCCGAGTCCGTGCCACCGAGCCTCAGCGACCGGGGGTCCGGCGACATCGGCAACCAGCTGGACATCGTCGCCGAGCTGATCGAGTACGGCCTGCCCACGCGGGCCTACGGGGTCGGCTGGGGCAGCTTCGACACGCACTCGGCTCAGTGGGACACCCATTACGGCCTCCTCTCGAACCTTGACGCCGCCGTGCAGAACTTCATGGGCGTCTTCCCGACCGCGGTGGCCGGCAAGAACCCCGTCCTCATGCTCCACTCGGAGTTCGGGCGGCGCCCCAACGCCAACGGCAGCGCCGGCACGGACCACGGTTCCTCCAGCGTCGTGTTCCTCGTCGGGCCTGGTGTCCGAGGGGGTTTCTACGGCGCCCCGCCCAGCCTTTCCAACTTCGACGAGTACGGCAACCTCGAGGTCACGACGGACTTCCGCCGGATTTACGCCACGATTCTCGAGGAGATCCTCGACGTTTCGGCCCCGAAGGTCCTCGGGGGCAAATTCAGTCCGATCGAGTTTCTCAGCTGACGCCTGGCGGACTCTGGCGCCCCGCTTGGTGCTGCGCCTGGCTCTCCCAGCGCCTGCCACTGGCTGCGGGTGGGCGTACGGCCGAGGAGCACGCGCCCCTGCGGCCGCCGACGATACGGGAATGCCGGCGATTGCGGGTTAATCATTCGGGCGGTGAGGCCGATACCTCTGTAGTGAGGATTCCCGCGCACCTGCGCGATGACGATGACGCCCGTGAGCCCGCCTTGTGGGAACGGCGGTCTTCGGCCGCCGGGTGAGATGATCGATCTCAGCGAGTCGCGGAAGGCGAGCGAGGCCCCGCTGGAGAGCGAAGCCCGCTTGCAGGCGCTGCTTTCCTCCCTGGACGACCTCGTCTTCGAACTGGACGGCGACGGCACCTACCTCGGGATCTGGACGGCCGACGACGCCCTCCTCGTGGCGCCGCGGGAGGAACTGCGAGGCCGCACCCTCCGGGAGGTCATCCCTGGTGAAATCGGCCTCGGCTTGACGCGGATCGTCGGCCGCGTCCTCGCCAGTGGCTCCCCGGAGCTCTGGGAGTACTGCCTGGACGTGCCGGCAGGGCGGCGCTGGTTCCAGAGCAGGGTCGCCCCGATCGCCCCCGCCAACGGCTCGCCCGGGACCGTGTGCCTGCTCGTGCGGGACATCACGACGCAAAAGGCGGCCGAGGACGAGATCTCAAGGGGCATGGAGCGGCTCGAGCTCATCCACGAGGTCGACAGAGCGATCCTGGATCACGACTCGGTCGTCGATCTGGCTCATCTGGTCGTCAGGAGGCTCCGTCGCATGGCAGGCGCCGACCGGGCTTCCGTCGTGCTGTTCGACACCGCCGCCGAGAAGGCGAGGTTCCTCGCCATCGACCCGCCTGGGTCGCCAGGCCCGCTGGAGTCGTTCGACCTGGCCGATCTGACGCCTGTCGCCCAAATCGCCCGGCGTGACGTGCGCTCTTACGAAGACCTGCGGGCGATCGAAGGATCTCCCCGCATCCTGCGCGAGCTGCTGACGTGCGGGTACCGCAGCGTCATGACGGCCACCATCATCGACGAGGGCCGGGCGATCGGAGACGTCAACCTCGTGAGCGTCCAGGCGGGACCGTTCCATTCCGGCATCGAGGAGGCCATGCGGGAGATGGCCGACCAGCTGGCCGTCGCCCTGCGACAGGACCGACTGAAGGCAGCCTCAGAGGCACGGGCCAACGAGCTGGAGGAAGCGGTTGTCGCCCTGCGGCGGGCTGACAGCGAGCGGCTGGAGCTGCTGTCCCGGTTGGTCAACGCGCAGGAGGAGGAGCGGCAACGGATCGCCTCGGACCTGCACGATGACTCGATTCAAAAAGTCACGGCGGCCAACATGCGCCTGGAGATGCTTGCCATGGCCCACCCCGATCTCGACGACGACGAGGGTTTCGCCAAGGCGAAGGCAACCGTGCGTTCTGCCATCGAGTCGATGCGCCACCTCATGTCCGAGCTCAGGCCGTACGTCCTCGATCGCGACGGGCTCGGCCCTGCCCTCCGGCAGCTGCTCGACGAGGACTTCGGGCTCGACGGCGCCCCGTCCTACGAGCTGAGGGACCGCCTCAGCTCGCAGCCGCCCGAGGTGGCCCGCGTCGTCCTGTTCCGCATCGCCCAGGAGGCGCTGACGAATGTGCGCAAGCACGCCCAGGCGTCGCGGGTGCGCGTCGAGCTGAGAGAGAGGGCAGGCGGCTATTTCGTACGCGTCACCGACGACGGGTCGGGATTCGACAGCGAGCGCCATTCCGACTCGCCCCGCGGTCACCTCGGCCTCACCTCCATGCGTCAACGAGCACAACTGGCCGGGGGGAGCTGCACGATCGACAGCTCGCCAGGGCAAGGGACGTCCGTAGAGATCTGGCTTCCCCTGCCCTCGGATCCCGCACCGGGTTAGGTGTCTCGAAGTGTCGCCCACCATCCACGTCCTTGTCGCCGACGATGACCCGGAGATGCGGGCCGTCCTGGCCGATGCCATCGCCTCCGACACGGCCCTGAAGCTCGTCGGCCTCGCCCGGGATGCCCGCGAAGCCATCGCGATGGCGAGGGTCGAAGCTCCCGACGTCGTCCTGCTCGATGTGAAGATGCCAGGTGGGGGCGGAGGCGAGGCCGCCCGGGAGATCCATCGGATGGCGCCGTCCACGGCGATCGTCGCTCTCACGGCGCACGAGGACGAAACCAGCGTCGGTGAGATGCTGGCGGCCGGAGCCAGGAGCTACCTCGTCAAGGGAGCTTCTCCGCAGGAGATCCTCAGTGCGCTGCGCGGCAGCGTCCTCGGCCGATCCGTCCTTTCGGGCTCCATCGCCCACCACGTCGTCGCCGAGCTGTCGACGCGGCTGCAGACCGAGCAGCGCGACGAGAAGCGGCGGCGTCGGTGGCACGCGCGGATCGCTGCCATCCTGGCGGGAGGCGAGGGCCTCTCCATCGCCTTCCAGCCGATCGTCTCGCTCCGAAGCGGGGAGGTCGTCGCCCTGGAGGCGCTCGCAAGGTTCCGCTCGCGGCCGGTTCACGGCCCGGATGTCTGGTTCGCCCAAGCCGCTGCGCTCGGGCTCGGCATCGAGCTGGAGCTGCTCGCCATCAGGGCCGCCATCGCCCACCTCCCCCGGATCCCTGCCGACCTGTCGCTCGCCGTGAACGTCTCGCCGGACACGGTCCTGTCCGGCCGCCTCGGGCCCACCTTCGAGACAGCTCCGCTCGGCCGCATCGTCCTCGAGATCACCGAGCACGCCCACATCGCCGATTACGCGAAGCTGCGGGACGCCCTGGCTGATCTGCGTCACTCAGGCGTCCTCGTCGCCATCGACGACGCCGGCGCGGGCTATGCGAGCCTCCGTCACATCCTCCAGCTCGCACCGGACTCCATCAAGCTCGACATCTCCCTCACGCGCGACATCCACACCGTCCGCTCGCAGCGCGCCCTGGCGGCCGCACTCGTCGCCTTTGCCGGAGAGACCGGGGCGAGCATCGTCGCCGAGGGCATCGAGACGGCCGAGGAGCTGATCACCCTTCGAGACCTCGGTGTCGAGCTCGGGCAGGGATACTACTTGGGCCGGCCGGAGCCGTTGCCGGACGAGCCCGGCCTGTTCGACGTCGCCAGCGTCGTTTTCGAGATCGCCCTCTCACCCCTCGAGGACGCTTTGGGTGACGCTCCAGCCCGCAAGCCCGTCCTCACCACCGTCGCCTCACCTCGCTCCCGCCCGCCGACGGCGGACCTGCGCATGGCGCTGGGCTCGACCGGAGCCCACGAGTGATGCACTCAAGCTGGCCTGACGGCGAGTCGATCTAATAGGAGATGCACACGCGCCCACGGGGAGCGGATCTCGGAGGTCGGCAGCCTCGTCGACCTCCGCCGGAGCACCCGACTGAGTCCGCAACGGGATCGCTGGTCCTGCCGCGTTCCTGGGTTCTGCCTTCGCGCCTGCGAGTGCTGTCGTACGACTTCACCACCCGGGGCTTTCAAGTGACCGACGTGAGCGAGGCCTTCGCCCAGCTCCTCGGCGCGACCCGAGAGGACCTCATCGAGGAGGGAGACGCCTACTCGCGCCTCGTCCATCCCGACGATCGTGCGCGGGTGCTGGCGGAGCACGTCGCCTGCCTGGCCGGGGAGACGATCGCCACCGAGTACCGCCTCCTCGGGCGCGACGGCTCCGTCTACTGGGTGTACGACGACGCCGTCACCGAGAGCGATGCCGGCCGCGGACGTCGCCTCGCCGGCTTCTGCATGGACGTCTCGCCGCGAAAGCGCATGGAGGAGGAGCTGCGGGCGAGCGATGAGCAGTTCAGAAGCGTTGCAGCCAATATCCCCGGCATCGTCTACCGCTGCGCCTGCGACGAGCACTGGACGATGCGCTACGTGAGCGACCACATCGAGCAGCTGCTCGGGTACCCGGCGAGCGACTTCATCGACAATCGTGTCCGCACCTACGGCTCGATCATCTATCCAGCCGATCACCCCTATGTGATCGAGGAAGTCGACAACGCCCTCATGCGCGGGTCCGCCTACTCCCTCGAGTACCGCCTCGTCCACGCGGACGGTACTCCGCGCTGGATCGCCGAGCACGGCCGCGCTGTGCTCGGGCCCGACCGCAACCCGCTCTGGCTGGACGGGGTGATCCTTGACATCTCACGGGCGAAGCGAGCGGAGAAGGCGAGAGACAGAGCCGAGGAGCAGCTTCGCCAGCAGGCGCTGCACGACTCTCTCACCGGCCTGCCGAACCGGGTCTTGTTCCGGGACCGCCTCGTGCAGTCGCTCGCGACGGCCCGGAGGGACAGTTACGAAGTGGCCGTGCTCATGCTCGACCTCGACCGGTTCAAGGAGATCAACGACACGCTCGGGCATGCCGCCGGCGACGAGCTCCTGAAGGAGGTCGCCCGCCGCCTCTCGAGGGTGCTGCGGGGGAGCGACTCGATCGCCAGGCTCGGCGGTGACGAGTTCTCGATCATGCTCCCGAGGGCGTCCGGGACAGACCTCCTCGAGATCGCCGAAAGGGTGACGCGTGCGCTGGAGGAGCCCGTCATCGTGGACGATCTCCCCTTGAACGTCGACGTGAGCATCGGACTGGCGTCGTTCCCGAAGGACGGCGACGACGCCGACCGGCTGCTGCAGCGAGCTGACGTGGCCATGTATCTCGCCAAGACGGCCAACGCCGGGTTCGCGAGCTACGACGCCTCGACCGACTGCCATGCTCCGAGCCGCCTCACGCTCATCGGGCAGCTCCGCGGAGCCATCGACCGTCGCGAGCTCGTTGTCTTCTACCAGCCGCAGGTGGCCGTCGCGGGCGGGGAGGTCGTCGGGGTGGAGGCGCTCGTTCGCTGGCAGCACCCTGAACGGGGTTTGGTGCCGCCTGACGAGTTCATCCCGCTTGCGCAGGAGACCGGGCTCATCAAGCCGCTCACGCACTACGTGCTCGAGGAGTCCCTCCGCCAGTGCCGCGCCTGGATGGACGAAGGGCGGCCGATGCGGGTGGCGGTCAACCTGGCCATGCGCAACCTCATCGATGCCGGCTTCCCTGACGAGGTGGCCGAGCTGCTCGACTTCTTCGGCGTGCCGGTCAGCCTGCTCGAGTTCGAGATCACCGAGAACGCCATCGTCTCGGACCCATGGCGGACCCTGGCGGTTCTCGAGCGCCTGGGAGAGATGGGCGTGCGCCTGTCGATCGACGACTTCGGCACGGGTTACTCCTCCCTCGGCTATCTGAAACGGCTGCCGATCGACGAGATCAAGATCGACCGCTCGTTCGTGGCCAACATGGCGAGCTCAGCCGACGATGCCGTCATCGTGCGCTCCACCATCGACCTCGGACGCAATCTCGGCCTCCAGGTCGTGGCGGAGGGTGTCGAGACAGCCGACGTCCTCAACCGTCTCGCCGGGCTGGGATGCGATCTCGCCCAGGGCTTCTATCTCAGTAAACCCGTACCGGCGGGCGAGCTAACCGGTTGGCTGGATACCACCCGTCCCGTGCCGATGCCCAGCGAGGAAGCTCTCGTGCCGCCCGCCCTGGCCACGCCCGAGCCGATCACCCCCGCTCCGGCCACGCCGTCTCCCGAGGCGGAGTCGGTGCCGGCCGCCTACGCGGGGGCGACGCCAGAGCGGCCGGTGCCGACGGTGGTCGCGGCCCGGGCGAGCACAGGACCCGCCAGCGCAGTCGTGCCCATCGGTACGGGCAGGCTGTCGGTCGCCGACGTGGTCGCCGTCGCCGTGGAGCGAGCGCCCGTCTTCGTCACCTCGGAGGCCTTCGAGAGGATGAAGCGCTCGCGGGAGGTCATCACCCAGATCCTGCGCGAGGCCGACCCGGTGTACGGCGTGACGACGGGGGTAGGGCCGCAACGGAACATCGCCGTCAGGGAGGGGGACCAGGCGAACTTCAACCGCCAACTCGTTCTCGGTCATGCCGTCGGGTACGGTGAGGAGGCACCCGAGTCGTTCGTGCGGGCGGCAATGGTCGTGCGGGCGGAGGGACTCGGCCTTGGTGGGGCGGGGGCTCGCCCGGCCCTTGCCGAAGCGCTGGCAGCCGCCCTCAACGCCGGTGTGACCCCGCGGGTGCATCTCGTCGGCTCGATCGGCCAATCCGACCTCGCTCCTCTGGCAGAGATCGCCCGCGCACTCATCGGCGAGGGACCCGACGCCGCGCGCCTTCGGGAGGCAGGGCTGGCGCCGCTCGAATTGGAAGCCCGCGAGGGCCTTGCCCTCGTGAGCGCCAACGCCTTCAGCTTCGGCATCGCCGCCCTCGCCGTCGACCGCGCCCGGACGGCTCTCAGGGCACTCGAGCTCTCGGCTGCTCTCTCGTTCGAGGGTTTCCTCGCCAATGTCGCCGCCCTCGACCCGGCTGTCGCCGAGCGGCGCCCCCACCCCGGCCTCCTGGCTGCCTTGGCAGGGATACGGGAGCCCCTGGCGGGAGGGGCGCTCCTCGAGAAGAAGGCGAAGGCTCGCAACCTCCAGGATCCGCTGTGCTTCCGCGTGACCCCGCAGACGCATGCGAGTCCGCACGATGCCCTCGCTCAGGCCCTCCGGGTTGTCGAGACCGAGCTGCGATCGATGAGCGACAACCCCCTCGTGCTCGCCGACGAGGAGCGAGCGATCTCCAACGGCAACCATGACTCCACGCCGGTGATGCTGCCCATCGACCACGCTCGCTTGGCGCTCGCGCAGGCCGCGACCATCGCCGTGGAGCGGGTGCAGAAACTCCTCGACTCTCGCTTCACGGATCTGACGAGCGGCTTGCGAGCCGATCCGAACCGGGCCGAGGACGGCCTCGCCATGTTCGGTCACCTGGCGGCCGCCGTGGGTGCGGAGGCTCGCCTGCTCGCCGCCCCCGTTTCGCTGGAGCTGCCGACGGCGAGCCTGGCCGAGGGCATAGAGGATCGGATCTCGCTTGCGTCCGTGGCCGCCCGCCGGCTCCACGAGCTCGGAGGCCTCGTCATCCATCTCGCCGCCGTCGAGCTCGTCTGCGCGGCGCAGGCGGTGGATCTCAGGTCGAGACGATCCGAGATCGGAGCCGGCGCGGCCGCTGCCTACGATGCCGTCCGGGCGACGCAGCCCTTTGTCGGGACGGGCGACGCTCCTCGCGAGGACATCGGGCCGCTCGTGCACTGGTTGGAGACGGCTCCTTCATAAGGCATCAGGCGTCGTCGCGTCCTTTCGTCCCGCGCCGCCATCCTTCCCCGAGGACGGGGGCAGCCCCGTGTAGCGCCGAAGGGAAAAGCGCGCTAGACGTTCCTGCCATGCCCATCTCACTCGTCGAGGCAGCCACGCTCGTTGTCGGCGTGGATGACATGACAGAGGCGCTCAGCTTCTACGGCCGGCTCTTTGGTCGTCCGCCGGACTTCGTTCTGGAGGAGGACTTCCAGGAGTACGAGGTAGTCCCGGGCATGTGGTATCAGCTGACAACTCGGGTGCCGCCGGGCCGTGGCCGCCGGGTGCGTTTCGGCGTGGCGGACATGGCGGCTGAGCGCCAGGCGCTCCTCGAACAGGGCATCGAGGTGTCCGGGATCACCGGCAAGCCGGGCGTGGTGGCCTGGTGCCAGTTCAGGGATCCGTTCGGCAACCCGCTGGGTTTCTTTCAGGATCTCGCCGTCCACCCCGACCCTGAGCTCCTCGGACCCGCCGCCGGGTGATCGTCGGGCACCGATGACTTCTGCCCACTGCGCATCGGACTGAGGCTCACGGCGAGGTTGGCGGCTGTGGTGGTCCTCGCCGAGCCAGGCACGCCATAGTGCGCGTCGGCGCCGGGCAACTCTGGGAGCTCATCGGCCACGTGGTCAGTCTGGCCCGAGCGATGAGCGGTCGGAGCGGAGGCTCTCACCGCCCGCTGCGGGTCGGGAGCGGGACCTGGCGTCGTAGGCTCAGTCGCCAGTGACGAAGCGGCGCCTTCTCGAGGTTCTGCGCCGCCCCCTCGTCGTGGCACCGATGGCAGGGGGCCCATCGACCCCAGAGCTGGTCATCGCTGCCGCCGAGGCCGGCGCGGTCGGCTTCCTGGCTGCCGGTTACAAGACGGCCACGGCGATGGCGGCCGAGATGGAGGCGGTGAGGGCGACGACATCCGAGCCGTTCGGCGTGAACGTCTTCGTTCCGGGGGCGCCCTCGACCGAGGCCGAAGCGATCGCCGTCTATCTCGCCTCCCTGGCCGCCGAGGCCGAAGGCGCCGGGGCGGAACTCGGCGAGGCGACCTGGGACGACGATGGTTTCGAGGCGAAACTCGCTGCGTTGCTGACGAAGCCACCGCCGGTTGTCAGCTTCACCTTCGGTTGCCCCTCCCCCGAGGTGATAGCCGAGCTCGGCGCCGCCGGCAGTGTGGTCGCCGTCACCGTGACCGCTCCGGAGGAAGCCGCGATTGCGGCGGCCGCGGGCGCAGACGCTCTCTGCGTCCAGGGCCTCGAGGCAGGGGCACACCGAGGGAGCTTCGCCAACGACGGCACCCCCGGACGCGACTACGGCCTCCTGTCTCTGATCGCTGAGGTCACCCGGGCCAGCGACCTTCCGCAGGTCGCGACGGGAGGAATCATGCGTGCGAGCCAGGTGAAGGCGGTCCTGGCGGCGGGGGCCGTGGCCGCGCAGTGCGGGACGGCGTTCCTGCGCTGCCCCGAGAGCGGGACGCACGCCCTTCACAAGGCAGCCCTCGTCGATCCCTGCTACACGACGACGGCCCTCACCCGTGCCTTCAGCGGGCGGCCAGCCCGCGCGCTGGCCAACCGGTTCGTGCTCGACCACGCCGATGCCCCGAGGGCCTATCCGGAGATCAACAACGCCACTCGCCCGTTGCGGGCGGCAGCCGCTGCCAACGGCGACCCGGAGCGGATGAGCCTCTGGGCCGGCCAGGGCTACCGGTCAGCCACCGACCTCCCGGCTGGCGAGATCATCGAGCGATTGTGCTCGCGGGCGGCGCCGTGAGCGGAGTTCCTCCGAGCGCTCCCTCCTCGAGGGCTGGTGTCGCCCGAGCGCGAGCCGACGAGCGGCAGTTATTCCGCGAAGGCGAATCGGGCCTGCAGGCTCCACAGCACCGTCGGCGGCCGGCGGCGGCCGGCGGCCAACGGCTCGTTCAGGGTTCGAGAACGATCTTCCCCAGCGTGTGGCGGTGCTCGAGATCCTCGTAGGCCTCGCGCACCTGAGCGAGCGGGTAGGTCTTGGCGATGGGAATCTCGAGGCGCCCCTGGGCGATCAAACCGGCGAGCTCGGCCAGTACCTCGGTGTTGGCGGCGGCGGCGCTCCCGTCTGTCTTGGCCCCGTACTCCTCCGCCCCCGCCCGGTCGATGATGGTATCGATTCGGTCCGGCGCAACGCCCAGGTCGATGGCCAAAGCCACGTACCCGCTCCCGAAAGTGTCGATGAACGCGTCGATGCGCCCCCCGCTCGCTTCCTTGATCCGGGCTTCCACGCCATCGCCGTAGACCACCGGTATCACCCCGTGGGCGGCCAGCCAGGGATGATGTCCCTCACTGGCGAGACCGATCACGGTGGCGCCGGCGTGGGCCGCCAACTGTACGGCGATCGAACCGACGCCGCCCGCTGCGCCGGACACCACGACGGTGTCGCCCGGGGCCAGCTTCACTGCCCGCACGGCGGCGTAGGCCGTCGTTCCCACGACGAAGAGCGACCCTGCCACATCCCAGGGGACGGCGCTCGGTCGCGGCACCAGCTTGTCGACGTCGGCCACCACGAACTCGGCGTGGCTGCCGCGGGTATCGACGTTACCCAGGACCTCGTCACCAACCCTGAATCGCGTGACGTGAGAACCCACCTCCGCCACGATCCCGGCCAGGTCGCTCCCCTCGCCGGAGGGGAAGGTGGCCGGCCAGATGGCGTGGAGCAAACCCTTGCGGATGGAAGCCTCGCCGGGGTTGATGCTCGCGGCCTTCACCTCGACCAAGACCTGGTCCGGCCCGGGTACCGGCCGGGGGACCTCGACGACCTTGAGGACGTCGATACCGCCGTACTCGTCGAATCTCACCGCAAGTGGCACCCTGGGCTCCCTTCTGCGACGACGACGGAGACAACCACCGCCGGAGCAGGATCATTCCGGTGGGTGCGGTTGCCCACCCCCGGCGAAGTCGAGCCTCCCAGACAGCGCGCCGTCCGAGAGCACCCCGGCGAGGCGTCCGGCTTCCTCGCCGAGCAGTTTGCGCGGCGAGTCGACCGGCGGGAACACCTCGCGGACGCCGGCAAGGAAACCCATGAGCGGGGGTGCCGGCTCACGCCCTGCCACGAAGAGCGCCTGGCTGGCGACGAGAGCGAGGATGGCGAGGGCTCCATCGAGGCATTCGGCCCCCCGTCGTTGTTTGGCGTAGGCGAGGAAGGTCGGCGAGCTCACATCGTCACGGGCGTCGTTCACGCAGGCGGGCAGCAACGTCGGGGCAGCCGCGGCCCTCGCTCCCTCGACGAAGCCTGTCGCCACCCAGCCGAACAAGTTCGTCTCGGAGCCGGGCACCCCGGGCAAGGCGAGAAGGCCCGGGAGCTCCGACACTGCCGGCGTGTGCAAGCAGGTCACGTGGCGTTCGGCCAGAAGGGCGAGATCCGCCCAGGCCACGTTCAGGGCGTTGATCGCCGGGTACGCCATGGCATTGTGGTAGCCGCCGGTCGAGAACAGGCGTCCGCGGGGATGGCGCCCGTCTGGCGGCACGAAGACGGGGTTGTGGGCGGCTGACGACAGCGACGTGCGGGCGGCGTGCTCGACCTGCGCCGCGGCGCGCCGCGCCTGCCCGAGGACCCGCGGCAGGATCCGGTAGCTCACCGGCGCCTGTTGGACGAGGCGGTGTGTGGTTTCGGCGCCTGCAAGATGCGCTCGCAGCCCGCGGAGCGCGGCGGCCTCATGCTCGTCACCCCAGAGGAGATCGAGTGAGGGGTCGTAGGCCTCGAGGGGGGCCCGCAGCGCCTCGATGGACAAGGCGAAGACGAGCTCGGCGTTCTCGAGGCGGTGCAGCGCGTGCAGCGCCACGTCCGCGAGGAGGGCGGCTGAGCACGGCGAGCCGTTCACGAGCGTCATCCACTCACCCTCTTCGAAATCCCCCGTGAACACCTCGCTCATCACGTGCATCAACGGGAGGATCTCTCCTGCGCCCGCCTGGCCGTCGAGTGGCACCTTCGGCAGGGGGCCGTCGAGGAGGGCGGCGATGCGCTCTGCGACAAGCGGGCGCGCCTTGGCGTTTCCCTCTACGAAGTCGGCCAGGCGGGCAAAGACGATTCCCCGGACGACGCGCTCGTCCAGCTCGCCACCTCCGAAACCGCGACCAGTGCCGAGCATGTCGCTGCCGGTTGCCCATGCCGCCTGGTCCTCCGGCGCCACGCTGACCTTCACCTCGATACCCGGTCGAGCTGTGACGCCATACATGAAGGCGTTCCGGTCCTGTTCGAGCAGGGCGACGAAAGCGGATCGCGCCTCGTCCATCGAGCGGCGTGCGCCGTCGCCGAGGGCAACGCCTTCGCGTCCGACGGTGACTCGGCGGAAGTTCTCGAGCGTGAAGTCGGCGCGTCCGTTGACGACGACGGTCATCTCAGCGCCACGGAGGCTGGTCGCAACTGCACAGCTGTCGCCTCCGCGCGGCCCGTGGCGTCGAGTGATGGGATGGAGGGCGGCCTAGCCGACGACGAACCACGCAACGGCGAGTTTCACGTTGATGGCCTGCGTGAGCCGGATCGTGAAACGATGCCCGGCCACGTCGAGGTCGACACCTTCGACGCTGACACCCGACACGGTGCCTTGCGGCGTCGCCAATACGAGGCTCGATGAGGTGAGGGCGACACCGGTGACCGTCACCGAGCTCGCCTTCTTCTTTGAAGATCCGGGCACGGTCGCCTTGCCGCTCCTCGTGAAGCTGGCTACGCCGTCGACCCGCAACGCCTCGCCCTTGGTGGACACGGCGTGCACGCCGATGCCCCCACCCGCGCTCGCGTCGGTGCCAAGGACGGCAGCTTTCCCGTCGCCAACGGTCTCACCGCTGACGCCGTTGCCGCGGTTGGAGAACCCGTACACACCTGTGCCACCGCCGGTGCTCTCGTCGGTTCCGGAGATCCCGTAATGCCCCTTGCTCAAGGTCAGGCCCTCGATGCCCGTGCCGTTGACGGAGACCCCGTGCACCCCCCAACCACCGCCGGTGCTGTCGTCGAAGCCGTAGACCCCGGCTTGGCCGTCACCGGTGGTGATGCCCTGCACGCCGGCGCCGTTGGTGGAGTTCCCGTACACACCGGTGCCGCCCCCGGGACTGTCGTCGTTGCCGTAGACGCCGTATTGACCGGTGCCCGAGGTCTGCCCGTAGGCGCCGGTGCCGTTGATCGAGTTTCCGAACACGCCGGTGCCGCCCCCCGAGCTCTCATCGTTGCCGTAGACGCCGTATTGGTCCGTGGCCGAGGTCTGGCCGTAGGCGCCCGTGCCGTTGGTGGATTTGCCGTAGGTGCCGTAGCCGCCGCCCGTGCTCAGGTCGACGCCGAGCACTCCGGCTTGACCGGTGCCCGCGGTCTGACCGTGGGTGCCCGTGCCGGCGGTGGAGGTGCCGGCGACGCCCGTGCCGCCGCCGCTGCTCGCATCTACCCCGAGGACGCCGGCCTGACCGGTGCCCGCGGTCTGACCGTGGGTGCCCGTCGCGTCGGTGGAGGTGCCGGCGACGCCCGTGCCGGCGGTGGAGGTGCCGGTTACGCCCGTGCCGCCGCCGGCACTTTCATCCACGCCCAGCACCCCGGACTGACCCGTGGCCGAGGTCTGGCCGTAAGCTCCCGTGCCGTTGGTGGATTTGCCGTAGGTTCCGTGGCCGCCGCTGGCGCTGGTGTCGGTCCCTGCCACCCCACTCTGACCGGTGGCCGACGTTTGGCCCTCGAGGCCGATGCCACCGGTCGTGGTGACCGAGGTCGTGGCGGTGGCGGTGTTGGCCTCGCCGAGAAGGACCGAACCGCCGTTGGCTGCCTCGGCCGGTTCGCCTCCCGCCACGAGGCCGGCGGCGATTCCGGCCCCGGCCGCAGCGGCGCCGAACATGAGCGCTCGGCGCCCCACACGGCCGCCCCGAGAAGCGCCGCCGCCGTCGTTCTCCTCGGGTGACCCTACGCCATCCTGATTGGACTGGTCGTCCACCACTGACCTCTCCTTCTTTCTCTCAGCTGATCGCCCCCGCACGCGAGCGTCATCGCAGGCCCCGCGTCCTGCTGTGCTGCCTACAGCGTAAGCGCACGTACACCCATGACTGTGATTTGGTCGCTTTCCGCCCGGGCCACCGGCGCGCTGTGCAGAGGTGTCCTGCGCTTTTCATGTCGACGCGGCGGGGACCGCCGTGTCTCGGAGCTGTGCGGGCGGGCGCTGAGTAGTGTGCTGGGGACGATGGCTACCGAGCCTGGCAATCCGTTCGCCTCGGCCGTCGACGTGGCGGCGGCCGTCAGGGCGGGGTCGTTCTCGGCGACTGAGGTCACCGAGGCGGCGCTCGCGCGGATAGCCGAGGTGGATCGGCATCTTGGCGCCTTCACCGTCGTCTTGGCCGAGCGTGCCCTCGAGCAGGCGCGAGCGGTCGACCGGCGCCGATCCGGTGACAGCGACCTTCGGCTTGCCGGTGTGCCTGTGGCCGTCAAGGATCACGTTTGGCTCGCCGGGGCTCCCGCCACGAACGGATCGCGCGTTCTGGCTAACTTCCTTCCGAGCGAGGACTGCGTCGCCGTCGAGCGGCTCATGCAGGCCGGTGCGGTCGTGGTCGGCAAGACGAACAACCCGGAGTTCTGCTACCGCGGCGACACCGACTCACCGTTGTGGGGCCTCACCAGAAACCCGTTCGATCTCGAGAGGACCCCCGGAGGTTCGTCCGGCGGGTCGGGTGTCGCCGTGGCGACCGGTATGGCTGCCCTGGCTGTCGGGACCGACGGAGGCGGATCGATCCGCGGGCCGTCGGCATTCTGCGGCACCGTCGGCCACAAGCCGACGCACGGACTCGTGCCGACTC
>DASPSK010000251.1:0-2861 GCA_035623975.1 Acidimicrobiales bacterium
GTCGGCCAGGTCGATGCCGGCCGCCGCGTAGCAGGCGCGTGCCTCGGATCTGGCCGCCGCCGCCAGCTGGTGGGCGAGAGGGTCTTCGGCCGTCCCGACGGCGGCTTGAATAGCGTTGGCGAGGTTGTTCAACAGCTTCAAGTACTTGTGGCTCATCACCTTCGGCGTGGCGCGGGCGTCGAACCCACTCCCCCGTAAATCCCCGGCGACCCTCTCGGCCAAGGCGTCGCTCCCCTGCGGGTAGCGACCGAGGTCGAGGATGCCCCACAAGGGGGCCGTCGAGATCTCGACGACACCCGGCTCGAGGTGGGTGCCGGCGAGGATGACGCGCATGCCGTAGGTGTTGGCGAAGCGCCGCAGCGCCAGGCGCTCGTTCTCGACGCCGTTCTGGGCGCACACGACGGCGATCTCCGGGGGCGCCACGAGGGCGAGATCGGCGAGGAGGGCCTCGGAGTGCTGCGACTTCGTCGCGAGGATGGCGACATCGTCGGCTCGAGGGTGAGCGGCCTCGGCGGTGGGGACGGCCTCGATGCGAAGCACCGCCGTGGCACCCGGGTCCCGCAGCTCGAGGCCGGTCGTGCGCAGCGCCTCCAGATGGGCTCCGCGGGCGACGAGGACGACGTCGTGGCCGTGTTGGGACAACCGCCCGCCGATGGCGCCGCCGATCGCGCCGGCGCCAAGGATGAGGTAGCGCATGGCGCCAGTATGGTGCGGGACCGCCCGTGGCCGGGTCAGTCCTCGATCTCGAGCAGGATCGTCACGGGCCCGTCGTTTGCCAGCTCGACGAGCATGTCGGCCCCGAAGCGGCCCGTGGCGACGACGGCACCGAGGCGGCGGAGCTCGTCGACGACCAACTCGACGAGCGGCTCGGCGACCGGCCCGGGAGCCGCCGCCAAGAAGGAGGGTCGGCGCCCCTTGCTCGTGTCGCCGTAGAGGGTGAACTGGCTCACGACGAGCAGGCCGGCGCCGAGCTCGGCGGGGGAGCGGTTCATGCGGCCTTCCTCGTCGGCAAGGATGCGCAGGTTCCACAGCCGCCCTGCCAGGTTGCGCGCCGTCGCCTCGGTGTCGGCGTGCGTCGCCCCCACGAGCACGCACAGGCCCGGGCCTTCGATGGAGCCGACCACCTCGCCGTCGATGCTCACGCGTGCCCAGGCGACCCGCTGGACGACCGCTCTCACGCCGCTCTCACGCCGTCAAGGCGCCCGGGCGGGCCGACGGGTGCCCGCCGCCGCAGCCGTCGGCCTGCAGGTAGCTCGGCACCTTCAGCGCGGACGACAGGCCGTCGGCCGCGATGGGGCTCCCCCAGTGCGTCACGAGGGGCCTGAGTCCCGCCCACACCGGCAGGTCGACATCCTCGACGGCGTCGAGCGGCCCACCGGTGCGCACCTTGGCGGCCACGTCCGTCAGCGGCAACTCGAGCAACGCCGTCTGCCGCAGCTCGTCCGGGCGGGGCGGTCGTGCCTCCGCGTTGCGGCCGGGGACGAGCTTGTCCATGAGGGCGGCGAGGACGGCCTCCTTCTTGGCGTCCTCCCGCACGAGCGTCGCCTCACCGTGCGCCACGACCGAGCGGTAGTTGGCCGAGTGGCTGAAGGCCGAGCGCGCCAGCACGAGGGCATCGAAGAGGGTGACCTCGAAGCTGACCGGCAGGCTGCGCCCGCGGGTGCACCGGCGGGCGAAGTGCGCACCCGTAGAGCCGTGGAGGAAGACCGACTCGCCGACGCGCACGAACAGGAGCGGGAGTACGTGCGGACGCCCCTCGTCCACGAAGGCGAGATGCCCGATGATCGCCTCGTCGAGCGTCGCGTGCACGACGCCCTCGTCCCAGCTCGCCCGTTCCTTGTGCCGGGACGGCGTCGTCGTGTCCGTGGCTTCGTACATCTCGTCCTCCCGCTGGTGTTGCCAACAGCCCCATATGTACTGATACAATCCGATGTCTGTGGCGCTACAAGCGTACCTCACGGGCAGGACGGCCGCCGAGCTCGCCGAGTCGATCGAGCAATCGATCCGCGACCACACGCTCAATGCCGGCGATTCCCTGCCTCCGATCCGCCGGCTGGCGGGCGAGCTCGGGCTGAGCGCCGGCACGGTGGCGTCCGCCTACCGTATTCTCAACGCCCGCGCCCTCACGTCCTCTGACCGCCGCCGGGGCACCTGGGTGCGTGAGCTCCGCAAGGAGGACGCCGCACCGGCCCGCCAGCCCTCGGTGCTGCCCCCCGGTGTGACCGACTGCTCGAGCGGCAACCCCGACCGGGACTTGCTGCCGGACCTGCTGTCGGTCCTGCCCCGCCTCGCCTACGAGCCGGCCCTCTACGGCTCGCCCGTGGCCCACCCCGGTTTCGTCGCCGAGGCGCGCCGCCGCCTCGGCGACGACGGCGTCCCCTCGGCCCACGCCACGGTCACCTTCGGCGCCCTCGACGGCATCTCGCGGATGCTCGCCTCCAACCTCGCCCCGGGAGATCGCGTCGGCGTGGAGGATCCGGGCTGGGCGGCGCTCATCGACATCGTCGAGCGGCTCGGCTACCGCGCCGTCCCGCTGCCGCTGGACGCCCACGGCCCTACGGCCGACGGCCTCTGGCAGGCACTTGCCTCCGGAGCCGAGGCCGTCGTCGTCACGGCGCGGGCGCAGAACCCGACGGGGGCGGCCGTCTCGGCTGAGCGGGCCGAGGAGCTGCGGGCGGTGTTCGCCCGCTACCCGGGGCGTCTCGTGATCGAGGACGACCACGCCTGCGGTCTCGTGGACGTGCCTCTCGCCCCCATCGTCGGGCCGACGGGCCGCTATGGCTTCATCCGCTCGATGTCCAAGGGTTACGGGGCCGATCTACGCCTGGCCGTCGCCGCCGGGGACGCCGCCACGATCGGCC
>DASPSK010000260.1:0-4572 GCA_035623975.1 Acidimicrobiales bacterium
GACGCCGCCGGCTCGCTAAACCATGGGGGCGGGCGGCGACCCGAGCCGCCCCGATGGGCGTCAGACGAGGAGCAGGACCATGAAGCTCGAACGCATCGCCAATGTCAGCGACGCCCGCCGCGTCGCCAAGCGGACACTGCCAGCAGTCGTCTTCGACTACATCGACGGCGCAGCCGACGACGAGACCACGATGCGCGCCAACGTCAGCGCCTTCGATGACGTCGTCTTCCGTCCGCGCATGGGGATCGACGTGCGCAAGCCCGACCTTGCCACCACGGTGCTCGGATCGGCCGTCTCCATGCCACTGCTGCTCGCCCCCACCGGTCTCGTGCGGATCATGCATCCGGACGGGGCTGCGGGCGCCGCCCGGGCGGCTGCCAGCCGGGGAACGCTCTCGGTCTTGAGCACCGTGGCCGGCTCGCCCATCGACGAGGTCGCCCCCGTCGCCCCAGGCTCGGTGTGGTTCCAGCTGTACGCCGGCGGGCGCCGTCCGGACGCCGACCGGCTGCTCGACAAGGCCGAAGGCGCCGGAGTCGACGTTCTCGTCGTGACGATCGACACACCCGCGCTCGGCAACCGCGAGCGCGACCGCCATCACGGAGTCAGCTCACCACTGCGAATCGATGCCCACAACGCCGTCCACCTCGGCCCCCAGGTGCTGGCGCGCCCGGTCTGGACCTACCGGATGGCCCGTGACGGCGTCACCACGATGCGGCGCCGGCGGCTGGGCGGCCCGCCCCCGAGTGACGAGGGCGAGGAGACGCACGCCCGCGGGTTCTCGATGCTGAAGATGGTGGCGTCTCCCTTCAGCTGGGCCGACATCGAGTACCTGCGGGGACGCTGGCCCGGCAAGCTGGCAGTGAAGGGTCTCTTGAGCGGGAGCGACGCCCGCATCGCCGCCGATCTCGGCTCGGACGCCGTCATCATCTCCAACCACGGAGGCCGACAGCTGGACGGCGCTCCGGCGACCTTTCGCGTGCTCCCCGAGGTCGTCGACGCCGTCGCCGGCTCGGCCGAGGTGCTGCTCGACAGCGGGGTCCGCCGGGGCACCCACGTCGTGAAGGCGGTGGCGCTCGGAGCCCGCGCCGTCCTCATCGGCCGCCCGTACCTGTACGGGCTGGCCGCTGGGGGCCAGCAGGGCGTCGAGCACATTCTCGATCTCTTCCGCAACGAGATCACGAGGACGATGGTCCTGCTCGGGTGTCCCGCCGTCTCCGACCTCGGGCCGGAGTGGGTGAGCGCGCCGCCGCCTTGATGTAGGGCCGGAGGCGCAAGGCCTGCCATCTGCCGAAGACGCCGCATTGGGTATCATCACGCCATGCCCGGCACCATCGAAGGCGATGGTCGTGGCGCGCCTGCACGCTCGCGTCTGAGTGCGTCCGGGAGCACGCACCCTCCTACCGCCCTGAGCGCCCTTAAAGGCCGCTGGCAGCGCTTCCGCACCACGGCCACGGCGTCAGTCGTCGCCACCGTCGCCACCGTCGTCGCCTGGGGAGCGGCCGCGCTCACCTGGACCTTGCAGTGCCTGCACGACTCTCGCGGGGGTCCGAACCTCGGCTGGGATCTCGTCACATGCTGGCGGGCTGAGCGAGTCTTTGCCCGCGGTGGCCAGCCCTACTCGCTGGCGGCGACCGGTCACCGCCTCTTCCTCTACCCGCCGAGCGCTCTGCTCGTTCTCCGCCCGCTGGCGGAGCTGTCGCTCCACGACGTGCAACTGCTCGGGCTCGCCGCCACGGCCGCGCTCATGTGGGCCGCCGTCATGATCTCCGCCGCCGTGCTCGGCCGGCGGTGGTGGGGCCTGGCGGCGGCCCTGGTGCTGCTCGCCCTCGTGTTCGCGGAGCCGCTCCTGGCCGAGCTCAGTCTCGAGAACGTCACGATCATCTGCACCTTCGGACTCGTGGCCTTCTACGTCCTTGCGACCAGGGGGCACTGGGCGAGCGCCGGCCTCGTCATCGGGCTGACGCTCGCCGTCAAACCACTGCTCCTGGTCGTGCTGCTCGTCTTCGTGCTCGCGAGGCGCTGGCGGGCGCTGATCGTCACTCTGGCGGTGCCGGCCGTCTTGAACGCCGTGGCCTTCGCCGTCGTGAAAGACCCGAGCGAGGTCTTCTCAAAGCTGCCCAGCCTCCTCAACCGATCCGGCAGCGGCGTGTTCCTGAACTCGGCCTGGGTGGACGTGCTGCGGACACTCGGCGTGCCCGACGCCATCACGATCCTCGTCCGTCTCGCCACGGTGGCGCTCGTCCTCGTCGTCGCCTGGTGGTCGTGGCAGCAGCTGGACGACACCCCCGTGCGGATCATCACGACCTCGAGCGTGCTGCTGATCGGGAGTTACCTGGCGGGCACCCTCTCGGAGAACCACTTCATGCTGACCCTCGTGCCCCTTGCCATGACGGCCGTCGTGGCCGGTGCCCCCATGCGATGGCTGAGCGCATGGATCGGCGTCCTCCTGCTCATGGGCCTCACCCCTCCTGGCTCCTTGCTCGGCCTCAACGCCCCTGCCAACCTCTCGGCCGGCCGTGCCTTCGGCATGGCTCTCGTCCTCCTCACGGTCGGCGCCGCCCTCGGCTACCGGCGCCTGGCCAGCCGGAAGGCGCGTAGCGCTCCCTTGCCCGACGGGGAGGCACCTGCAGAGGCACCGGAGGGTGCCGGGCTGCAGCCTCCCCGAAAGGACGCCCTCGAGGGGGTGCTGGCGCCGTGACGGCAGTCGTGGCCGCGAGCCCCGCCCCCTCCGATGCCGCCGTCACGATCGAGGAGGACACCGCTCAGCCCGATACCGGCCGGCGCCGGCGCCGGAGGTGGGTGACGGCGGCGTGTCTGCTCGCCTACGTCGCCTTCGCCCTCATCGCCTTCCTGCCCAAGGGGCCGCTCGATTCCCGTGCCATACCCGTTGCGGGTCCGGCCAATCCGGCGGGTTCTGATCCTGCCCAGATGATCTGGTTCCTCGACTGGCTCCCCTTCGCCCTCAGGCACGGGCTGAGCATCTTCCACACGAACTTCTTCGATTACCCCGTAGGTGTCAACCTCGCTGACAACACCTCGGTCCCGCTCCTCGGCCTCATCGCCTGGCCGGTGACGGCGACGCTCGGGCCGGTGGCGTCGTTCAACCTCCTCATCCGCCTGGCTTTCGCGCTCTCGGGCGCCAGCATGTTCCTCGTACTCCGGCGCTGGTGCTCGTCGATCATCGCCCCGTTCATCGGCGGCCTCTTCTACGCCTTCGGACCGTACCTCATCGGCCAGGAGCTCCACCTCGACCTGGCGTTCGTTCCCATCCCTCCGCTCCTGCTGTGGTGCGCCGACGAGCTCGTGCGCACACGGCGGATGCGACCGTGGCGGCTCGGGCTCTTCATGGGCGTCGCCGGGGCGGCCCAGATGCTCATCTCGCCCGACGTCTTGAGCGGCTGCCTCGTCATGGCCATCCTCGCCGGCGCCGTGCTCGCCATCAGGCATCGGCGGGAGATGTCCGCGCGGCTGAGTTACATCATCTCGGCCTGCGCCGTCGCCGTAGCCGCTTTCGCCGTCATCTGCGGCTACTTGGTCGTGGAGATGATCGTCGGCCCGGACCACACCGTCGGTGCCATCATCCCGACCGCCAGCTTGCAGGGGCTGCATGCCGACCTGCTCGGCCTCATCACCCCGACCTCGAACCAGATATTCGCCCCCCGGGCCCTCGCCCATCTCGGCGACGAGATGGTGGCGAGCAACCTGTCGGAGAACGGTACGTACCTCGGCCTGCCGCTCGTGATCTTGCTCGTTTTCTTCGTCCGCCAGTGGCGACGCGACCCCGTCGTGCGGGCTCTCGGCTGGCTGGCGCTGGCCGCCTTCGTGCTCTCTCTCGGCCCGAGCCTCACGATCGGAACCCTCAACACCCACATCCCCCTGCCGGAGGCGGTCTTCGCCCACATCCCGCTCCTCGACAACACGATCCCCGCCCGCTACGACCTCTACGTCTCGTTGTTCACCGCGGTGATCCTTGCCATCGGCGTCGACCGGCTGTGGCTGCGCCAGCGACCGGCCAACGAGCCGAGACGGAAGTGGCTCGCCCGCCTCGGGCCCCTCGGAGCGGACAGCCCGCTGGCGAGACGGGCTCGCGTGGGGCTCGTGGCCGGCGTCGCCGTCGTGTCACTCTTGCCGGCCGTCCCCTTCCGCAGCCAACCGCCGCCCTGGCCGAGGACGCTCGTTCGCAGCATGCACCGGCTCGTCCCGCCCGGCTCGGTCGTGCTCGCCTATCCGTACCCCACGCCGCTGCACGACGATGCGATGCTGTGGTCGGCCGAGGCCGGCTTGGACTACCGCCTCCTCGGCGGGTACGCCAACACCTACTTCGACCACGGCGGCCACCGCTGGCCGCCCCTCCTCATCCCGCCGTACGTGCAGGAGCTGCTCGGGTACACGCGTGCCGGAGACCGCTGGCCGGCACCCGGCAAGCTCGACCCCGCCGACCTGACCGCCCTCCATGTCTTCCTCGCCCGCTACTCCGTCGGCGCCGTCGTCTGGTGGTCGGGGGTGGACGACCCCATCCCCGCCTATCACTACCTCGCCCTTGCACTCGGGCCCCCCAACTTCCGCGCCCAC
>DASPSK010000268.1:0-12744 GCA_035623975.1 Acidimicrobiales bacterium
ACGGATCGCGGTTTCTTCGTCCGACCGACGGTGCTCGCCGACTGCGTCCCCGAGATGGCGGCCGTGCAGGAGGAGATCTTCGGCCCGGTCGTCGTGGCGCTGCCGTTCGACGATGAGGAAGAGGGCGTAGCTCTTGCCAACGGCACGAGCTACGGGCTCTACGACTACGTCTGGACCGGCGACGCCAACCGTGGCCTGCGAATCGCCGGGCAGCTGCGGTGCGGGAACGTCGGCGTGAACACCGTTGCCCGCAACCCGGAGACGCCCTTCGGCGGCTTCAAGCGCAGCGGCATCGGGCGCGACGGCGGCTCTTTCGCCCTGCATGCGTACTCGGAGCTGCAAAGCGTGGTCTGGCCCGGATGAGCGACGAGCGACCCGCGGGGCCGGGGCTGCCCCGGCAGCCGGCGCCGGCCGAGGAGCCGGCGCCGTCCGAGGAGCCGGCGCCGGCCGAGGAACACCTCCCGGGCCCGGGGCGGTCGCCGCAAGCCGCTGAGAAGTTCGTGGAGCCGCCCCGCGAGCAGATACCCGAGATCAGCCGCGCTCACGTGGCTGCGCTCGAGTCCGGGCTCGCAGAGGAGTTCTGGGTGGCCGCCGGCATGAGCCATCTCATCCTGCGGACGCTGGGGCGCCGTTCCGGCCATGAGCACAAGGTGGCGCTGCCGTACTGGTCGGACGAGGACGGCTCTCGCATCGTCGTCGGCTCGTTCGCCGGGGCGCCCCAGCACCCGGCCTGGTACCTCAACTTGACGGACAGAGAGCGCAACGCCGAGGTGCTCGTGCGCGTGCAGGCAGGCGCCTACTGGGCGGAGCCCGAGCTGCTCGATGGGGAGGAGTACGCGCGCGTCTGGGCGGCCCTCACCACGGATCGCCCCTTCTACATCGGCTACACGAAACGCACGTCGCGAACGATCCCCCTCGTACGCTTGCGGGAGCTGCGCTCTGCCTGAGCTGCCGCGGTGGTGGCTTGTCAGCTTCGCCGGTCGAGTTGGCGCCAGAGCGCTCGATGCCTCGCCCCGGCGTCGAAGATGCGCGCCATCAACGTCTCGCCCAAGGGCGTGAGCGAGCTTCCGAATGCCATGACGCCTTCACCTGCCTGCAGCGCCCGGGCAAAGGTGCCGTGAGCGTCGACGAGCACGGCTCCTTCCGCCGCGCTGTCGGCTGCGATGGCGGCGTTGTAGGCGGCGATCAACCCGGTGACCCCGGAGGCGCCGGCTTGTGACCCGGGCAGCGGGAGGATGTTGGCGACGAGAACTGTCGGCACGCCGTCCGTGTGCAAGGCGGTCAACAGCTGGCTCAGCGATGCCGAGAACTCCGACACGCCCACGCCCCCGAAGACCTCGTCCAGCCCGAGCTCGACGGTCACCACCGTCGGCCGGAGAGCGAGCAACTGGCTGATGAGGGGGGACTCATTGAACTGCCAGCCGCTGGGCACGCTGAGCTCGTAAGCCGTGGCCCACGATGGCAAGGCCGAGCGGTAGAAGAGCATGGGCCACGACACCCGCACGTCCCCGGGCTGCGCCGGCTCGGACTCCGTCACCGACACATAGGTCACGGAGGGTCCCGACTTCTGCGGAGCAGGCCCGGAGAACTCGTTGGATCCAGCCGAGCAGGCGGACAGCCCGCCTGCCAGCAGACCCGAGGCGAGGACGAGGCGGAGACGTCGCCCCTTCGACCTCGTCGTCCGGCGCCGGCGCGGCCGCTCCGGCAGATGGCGTCTCACGCGTCGACGGCCTCTCGCGCCGGCAGGTGGGCCGCCCGGCGTGCCGGGAGCGCTCCCGCCACGAGGGCGACGGCACATGCGCCCACCACGCCTCCGAAGGGCAGTGGCCATGGGACCGAGAGGGCGACTCCTCCGAGTCCCTGCGAATGCAGGTAGGCGTTGGCGTTGGCCGCGATCGCTGCCGCCATGGCGATCCCGATGACGGTGCCGACGAGTCCTCCGAGCACACCGAGCAGGCCCGCCTCGATGAGAAAGACGCGCAGCACGTCACGATCACGCGCCCCGATGGCTTTGAGGACGCCGATCTCCCGCCGCCGCTCCCGTACGGCGGCGAAGAGGGCGTTGGCGATGCCGAGCGCCGCGATGGCAAGCGCCACGATCCCGATGCCGGACAACACGAGCTCCACGACGTGCAGGTACCGGCCGACGGAGATGATGAGGCCGACGGGCGCGGCCGTCGAGTAGCCGATGCCGGCGATGGCGGCGCGGACGGGCGACACTTCGCTCAGCTGCTTGGCGATGACGACGGCTCCCTGTATGGGTGGATCGGCGCTCTCTCCAGCCGGGGTCTCGGACGAGTACAGGGTCTCGATCAGCGTCGGCCAGGCGACGATGTCCCCCGAGGTCATCTCCTGGTCGAGGACGCCGACGATCTCCGCCGTCTGGAAGCGAGTTGCCGATGCCGGACCGGCCGTCCCCACCGAGGTCGCCAAGACGACCCGGGTCCCGACGACCTCGGGGGCCCGGGACGCTGAGAGGCCGAGCGAGGAGAGGTACTGCTCGTCGACGGCAACCTCATCGGCGGACCCGGCGATGGGCAGGCGGCCGGCGAGCAGGGTGATGGGTAGGGCGTTGACTCGCCCGAGATCGGCGCCAATGGCCGAGGTGGTGAGCAGAGGGGTCATTACCTCGGTTGCAGGCGGGTCCAGCCCGCCCCCGCAGGACCCGGTCCCTGAGCCCGATGAGCTCGAGGGACACAACGTCGAGCCCGCTGGCGGAGCGGCCGGAGGCAGCAGCTCGACGGGCGCGGCCACGATCGGCAGCACCGTGAGGACGTCCTTCAGCCGGCCGATCTGTGCGATGGCCGCCGGTGTGAGGGGGTTTGGGGGACCGGGGACGGGATCGTCCAGGGTGGCCTCGGAGGGGTTAGGGGCGTTCGGCTCGACGGAGATCCCCGCGAGCGAGCCGCCGTGGGAGAGCTGGGACAGGACGCGGGTGCGGGCCGTGCCGGCAATGGTGAGGAGCGCGCACAACAGAGCCGAGGCAAGGGCGACTGCGAGGACCGTGAGAGCCGCTCGCCCAGGTCGGCGACGGATCTCACGGCCCGCGAGCGTGAGGGCATCCCGCCAGCTCAACGTTCGCCCCCTCTGGTTTCGATGAGGTCACCGGCCTCGAGTGTGAGCGAGCGCTCGGCCCGGGCCGCCAGCCGGCGGTGGTGGGTGACGACGACGAGAGTGCATCCTTCCTCCTCGCGCAGTTGCTCGAGGAGGTCTCCGACGTCGGCGGCGGTGTTGTCGTCGAGGTCGCCGGTGGGCTCGTCGGCGAGGATGACGCGAGGCGAATTGGCAATGGCACGGGCGATGGCGACGCGTTGCCGCTCGCCACCGGACAGCTCCGTCGGCCGGTGCTCCAACCGGTCCCCCAGGCCCACGCGGTGCAGCAGCCCGGAGGCTCGGTGGTGGCGCTGTCGGGCGCTCGACACGCCCGCCAGGGTGAGCGCCAGCTCGACGTTCTCCCTCGCCGTGAGCGCCTCGAGGAGACCGAAATGTTGGAAGACGAAACCCACGGTCTCACGCCGGAACGCCGCCAGCCCATCGCCCGAGAGCGTGCGGAGGTCGTGACCGCCGACGAGGATCTGCCCGCTCTGAGGGTGGTCGAGACCGCCGATGAGGGAGAGCAGCGTCGTCTTGCCCGAGCCGGAAGGGCCGACAAGGGACACGTACTCGCCTTCAGCCACCTCCAGCGAGATGTCGCGCAGCACGGCGAGGTCGGCGCCGCGGCGCCGGCGGTAGGTGTGCGACAGGTGCTGCAGGGTGATGATCGATAGACCATACGCGGGGCGCGGGCGGGATCACGTCGCGGGTCCGGCCGGCCCCCTCCCCGGACCGCCCCTGGAAGTACCGCAGCCTTGACGTCGCCCTGGCGCTGCTGGACAGCTCGAAGCAGGCGGCTCAGGCTGTGACGTCGCGCCGGACGAAGAGCACGGCGGTGCCGCCGGCGAGGACGACCATGTAGGCCATCGCCCGGATGATCGCCGTATGGAGGCTGATGTCGGAGGTGCCCCCGGCGGAGACGGCGCTCAGCAGCTGGCCGGGCAGCCAGCGGTCACTCCCGTTGACGGTGGCCGAGAGGATGAGCTCGAAGGGGAGGATGTAGACGAGCCCGACGGCGATGGCGGCGCCCGGGCTGCGGAGCAGGTTCCCGACGACCATGCCGAGCGTCGTGTAACCGCACACGGCCAGAGTGACTTCGCCGAAGGCCTTGAGGGAGTCGGTCAGGCCGGTCGAGGAAGTCCAGGCGGAGGTGCTGACACCACGGACATGCGCCATCACGACGGCCGTGATGGTTCCGACGATGCAGGCCAGGAGGACGGCGAGGGCGCTGAAGGTCAACACGGCGATGAACTTGCCCGTCCAGAGGACGAGCCGGCGCGGCTGGCGGATGAGGAGGTTGCGCAGCGTCCCGACGCTGTACTCGCTCGCCATCTGGGCGCCCGCCACGGCGAGCGAGATGATGCCCAGCAGGCTGGCGAAGTCGGAGAACGCCTTCCCGAGAGCGTCAGGCTGGGCGAGCTGGGCGAGGGTGACCGCGGCCCGCCGCCCCCCGCCACCGCCGCGGAAGTGGTGCCCGGCGAGGGCGAAGGTGAGGATGGTGATGAGGATGGCCACCCCGGCGATGGCGCCGTAGAGAGACAGGAGCAGGCTCGGCCGGCGCAGCTTCACCCACTCGCTTCGGAACGCCGCCGGGATCATCGTCCGCTCCCCATGGTGTCGTCGCCGCTCGCGCTCGGCTCAGGCACGTCGTCGTTGCCGCTCGGCGGGGTGACGTCGCCGATCGAGGCGGGCTGGCTCACCTCGCCGTTCCCGCTCGAGGTCGTCGCCTCCCGGCTCGGAACCGGCTGCGACCCGTCGCCCCTCGCAGCCGGCTGGGCGCCGTCGCCGCTCGCAGCCGGCCGGGCACCGTCGCCGCTCGCAGCCGACTGGTCCGCGTCGCCGCTCACGTCGCCCGTCATGGAGAGGAACGCCTGTTCCAGGGTCTGGCGACGGGTGCTCAAGTGCACGAGCGGGATCCCTTCGCGGACCGAGACCCGGTAGAGCTCACCGGCGAAGTCGTCGTCGGCGACCACGCACACCCACGGTCCGTCGGCCCGGGGCCGGCGTCCCTCGGCCTGCAGGGCTGCGACGAGGCGGGCAGTGTCCTCTGGTCGTTCCGGACGGGCCCAGACCTCCGTGTGCCGAGCGGCCACGAGCTGTTCCACGCTTCCTTGGTACATCAGTCGGCCCAACTGGATCATGACGACGTGGTCGCAGATCTGCTCGAGCTCGGGGAGCAGGTGACTCGAGACAAAGACGGTGGCGCCGTCGTCGCGCAGCGAGCGGAGCAGCTTTCTCAGCTCGCCGATGCCGGCCGGGTCGAGCCCGTTGATCGGCTCGTCGAGCACGAGGAGCTCCGGCCTCGGCAGGAGGGCAGCGGCGATCCCGAGACGCTGCTTCATGCCGTGGGAGTAGGCCTGGTACTGGTCGCGGCCCCGGTCCGTGAGGGCGACGCGCTCGAGCACCTCGTCCACCCGCTGAAGGGGGAGCTGGGCGAGACGCGCCAACACGACGAGATTCGCATGGCCGGAGAGGGTTCCGTAGAACGCCGGCCCCTCGATCATGGCACCGACGCGACTCATGTACCGCTCCGGTGACGAGAGCGGCTCGCCGAGGACGGACCCCCTGCCGTGGGTCGGACGGATCAGGCCGAGCAGCATCCGCATGGTGGTGGTCTTGCCGGCGCCGTTCGGACCGATGAAGCCGGAGACGGTTCCGCCCGGGATGTGAAGGTCGGCATGATCGACGGCGATCCTGTCACCGAACCGCTTCGTGAGACCCTGGGTCTCGATGGCGACGGTCGTCGGTGCCCGAGTCGTCGTTGTCATCCGTCGCAGACTAAGCCGTAATCCTGTGGCTGTGCTGTGCGGGCACTGCTCACTCCGGCGGGGCCACCTCCTCACTCCCGGCGGCAGCGAGGTAGCGGGGCGCCTCGCCGCCGCCGTGCACGACGAGATTGGCGCCGCTGATGTAAGAAGCCAACGGCGAGGCCAGGAACAGGCAAGCGTCGGCGACGTCGTGCGGGGTGCCGAGACGCCCCAAGGGCACCGTAGCGGCGACGCGGGCGATGCCCGCCTCGTCCCCGTAGAAGAGCGGCGCCTGTTCGGTCCGGATGTAGCCGGGAGTGACGATGTTCACACGGACCTTGGGTGCCCACTCGACGGCGAGCGTCTCGCTCAGGTTGATGAGGCCCGCCTTGGCGGCCCCGTAGGCGACCGTGCCAGGTGACGGCCGCAGCCCACTCACGCTGGCGATGTTGATGATCACCCCGCCGCTCTCCTGCACCTGCATGATGGCGTTGGCCGCCTGGGCGAGCCAGAGGGGTGCCAACAGGTTGAGGCGGATGATGGCCTCGGAGAAGCGGGGGGAGGCGCTCGCCGAGTCGGACGGCGGCGACCCGCCGGCGTTGTTGACGAGCACGTCGAGGCGTCCCTGCCGCTCCTTCACGGCGGCGGCGAGGCGGTCGATGTCGTCAGGCTGGCGGATGTCGGCCGTGACGAGCTCGACGCCGGGGGGCAGAGGGTTGCTCGGCGGCCGGCGGGCACAGGTGAGGACGGAAGCCCCCGCGGCGGCGAAGCGCTCGACGATTCCCCGCCCGATGCCCTTCGTCCCGCCTGTGACGAGCACCACGGTGTCGCTGCAGTCGGTCAGGTCGTGCACGTTGCCTCAGTCACGTCGGCCTCATTCACTAGGGTCTTGTCGCCGGCCGGCGCCAATCTAGGACGGCGCGGCCCGAGAAAGCTCGGGCGGTCACAGCGGGCGATCCGCCGGGCGCGGGGGGACAGCGACGACGATGGCGATCACCACAAGTATCGACGGGAGCGGCATCGCCGAAGTCGTGATGGAGCACCCACCCGTGAACGCCCTGCCCGTGGCCGGCTGGTTCGAGATCGCCGACGTGCTCGGCGAGGTCGGCAGCGACGAGGCAGTGCACGTCGTCGTACTGAGGGCGGAGGGTCGGGGGTTCAACGCCGGCATCGACTTGAAGGAGGTGCAGGACGACCCGAGTCACTCGGCGCTCATCGCCGTCAACCGCGCGTGCGCGGCGGCCTTCACGGCCGTCTACGAGTGCCCGGTACCGGTCGTGGCCGCCGTGCACGGGTACTGCCTCGGCGGCGGTATCGGCCTGGTCGGTAACGCTGATGTCATCGTGGCCTCGGAGGACGCCTACTTCGGTCTGCCGGAAGTCGACCGGGGAGCCCTCGGTGCGGCCACTCACCTCGCCCGCCTCGTTCCGCAGCAGAAGATGCGGGCGATGGTGTACACCTCCGAGCGTGCAAGCGCCGCGGAGCTGCACCATTTCGGTTCCGTGCGTGCGGTTGTGCCCCGCGAGGAGCTGCGCAGCGCAGCCCTCGAGGTGGCGGCAGCGATCGCGGCCAAGTCACCGACCGTCATTCGTGCCGCCAAACAGTCGCTGAACGGCATCGACCTTTGGGACGTGCGCAAGAGCTATCGCTTCGAACAGGGCTTCACCTTCGAGCTCAACCTGGGCGGCGTGGCCGACGAGCGGCGGGCGGCGTTCCTGGGCTCCGACGGCGTGGTGCCGGGCGAGCCGGGGGCGCCAGCCGAGGCAGCCGAGCCGGTCGAGCCGGGTGGGCCGGGCGAGCCGGTCGAGCCGGTCGAGCCGGGCGAGGCGGCCGCGCCGAGCGAGGCGGGCGGGCTAGGGGCGGCGGCCGAGCCGGTCGAGCCGGGTGGGCCGGGCGAGCCGGGGAGCCCGCCGGATCGATGAGGGACAAGCGCTGTTGCGAGGACGACGTCCTCGCGGAGATCGAGCCCGGCATGACCATCGGCATCGGTGGTTGGGGCTCGAGGCGCAAACCCATGTCGCTCGTGCGCGCCATCGCCCGCTCGCAGCTGCACGACCTCACCGTCGTCAGCTACGGCGGTCCCGACGTCGGCCTTCTCTGTGCCACCGGGCAGGTGCGCAAGGTCGTCGCTGCCTTCGTGTCCCTCGACTCCATCGCCCTCGAACCGCACTACCGGGCGGCTCGGCAGTCGGCCCGGGTGGAGGAGGAGCCTTGGGACGAGGGGCTCTTCCTCCTCGGGCTGCAGGCCGCCGCCTGGCGGCTGCCCTTCCTGCCGTCGCGTGCCGGCCTCGGCTCGGATCTGCTCCGGCTCAACCCGAGGCTCTCGACGGTGCGCTCGCCCTTCGAGGACGGCGAGGAGCTCGTGGCCGCACCGGCGCTGGAGCTCGACGTCGCCCTCTGCCACCTGAACGTGGCGGACGCGGGCGGGAACGCCGCCTTCCTCGGGCCCGATCTCTACTTCGACGACCTCTTCCTGCGGGCCGCCCGGCGTCGCTTCCTCTCCGTCGAGCGCGTCGTTCCCACCGCCGAGCTGGTCGGCACCGCCGGGACCGAGCAGCGGGTCCGGATCAACCGGACGATGGTGGACGGGATCATCGAGAGGCCCGGGGCGGCTCACTTCACGTCCTGCGTGCCCGAGTACGAACGGGACGAGGCCTTTCAGCGCCGATACGCCGCCTCCGCCCGCACGCCGGAGGACTGGGCCGCCTTCCGGGCCGCCTTCGTGGACGTGAGCGAGGAGGACTACCAGGCACAGCGGGAGCGTCCGTCGTGAGCAGCAGCCGGCCGGCGCGGGATCGGCCGACCCGGGCGGAGGTGTGCGTCGTCGCCATCGCCGAATGCTTCCGCGGCGACGGCGAGATACTCGCGAACCCGATCGGGACGATCCCCATGGTCGGCGGGCGACTCGCCCGGGCAACTTTCGAGCCCGACCTCGTCATGACCGACGGTGAAGCCGCCTTTGTCACCAACGACGAAGCCTTCGAGTTCCCCGCCGGCAAGGTGATCGAGGCCTACAACCCCTACCGGGCGATGTTCGACATGGTCTGGTCGGGAAAGCGCCACGTCATCATGAGCGGCAGCCAGATCGACCCCTTCGGGAACCAGAACTTCGCCGCCATCGGGAGTGATTGGCGGGCTCCCCGGGTGGAGCTGCTGGGTTTCCGGGGGGCGCCGGGGAACACGGTGCAGAACACCACGTCCTACTGGATCCCCAACCACTCCACGCAGGTGTTCGTGGAGCACGTCGATGTCGTCACGGGGGTCGGATGGGACAAAGCGGCCGCCCTCGGCGCCCCCAGCGCCCGCTACTTCGGGCTGCGCCGTGTCGTGACGAACCTGTGCGTGATGGACTTCGCAGCGCCGGGGCACCGCCTACGCCTGGTCTCGCTCCATCCGGGGGTGAGTCTCGACGAGGTCGTGGCGGCGACGGGTTTTGAGCTGGGGCTGGCCGATCCGATCGTGGAGTCTCGCCGGCCGGACGCCCACGAGCTCCTCCTCATCCGCGAGGTCATCGACCCGGGTGGCCTCCGTGAGCGGGAGTTGCCTGACCGGCGGGCAGGTGACGCCTCCGTCGGCCGGGCCGACCTAGCGGGCAGCCCGGCCGGAGAGGAGGCCGGGGCTCACGGCCGCAGCCTCTGGCGGAGCTCGTAGCGCAGCACCTTGCCGCTGGCGTTGAGAGGAAGGGCTTCCACGACGTGCACCTGCCTGGGTGCCTTGTAATTCGCCATGTGCTCCCCGGCCCAGGCGACGATCTCCGCCGGGTCGAGGGCCTTTCCCGGCTTCGGCACGACAAAGGCCACGCCGACCTCCCCGAGCCTCTCATCGGGCACACCGACGACGGCGGCCTGGGCGATGCCGCCGTGCGCGAGCAGGAGGGTCTCGATCTCGGCGGGGTAGGCGTTGAAGCCTCCGACGATGAACATGTCCTTGATCCGGTCGGTGATGCGGAGGTTGCCCCGGTCGTCGAGCACCCCGACGTCGCCGGTGTGGAGCCAGCCGCCGGCATCGATGGCCGCCGCCGTCGCTTCCGGGTCTTCGAAGTAGCCCTTCATGACGTTGAACCCGCGGCAGACGACTTCGCCCGGCGCGCCCGGCTCCAGCGCCGTGCCGGCGGAGTCCACCACGCGCACCTCGACGCCGTCGATGGCTCGGCCCGAGGTGGTGGCGATCGTCTCGAGGTCGTCGTCCGGCGTCGTGGCGGTGACGAAACCGGTCGCCTCCGTCAACCCGTACGCCGTCAGCACGACGTCGAAGCCGAGATCGTCCCGCATGGCCTTGACGAGCTCGACCGGCACGACGGCGGCGCCCGTGACGGCGAGCCGGAGCGTCGAGAGGTCGGACTTGCCGAGCTCTGGATGGTGGAGGAGCGACTGATAGAGGGTCGGCGGGCCGGGCATGACGGTGACGCGCTCGGTGGCGATGCGTTCGACGACGGCACCCGGGTCGAACACTGCCAGCGGGATCATGGTGGCGCCGGCCATGAGGCAGGCGAGGATGCCCGCCTTGTAGCCGAAGGTGTGGAACATCGGGTTGACGAGCAGATAGCGGTCACCGGTGGCGACGCCGACGATGCGGCTCCATTCGGCAAAAGTCCTGATGGACTGGCCGTGCGTCGCCACGACGCCTTTGGGTGCCCCCGTCGTGCCCGACGTGAAGATCAGGTCGGAGACGTCGTCGGGACCGATGGCGTCGAGGCGGGCGGCGACCTCTTGCGGGTCGACGTCGTCGCCACCGGCGGCGAAGGCCTCCCAGCTGATCGCCTCGCCGGCGCCGGGCGGGGTGGGGCGACGCCCTCTGCCGCCAGGGGGTTCGCTGCCTGGCGGGCCGACTACGACGAGGCGTTCGAGATGGGGCAGATCTTCTGACGCCAGCAAGCCCGGGTAGTCGACCCCGAGAAACTTCCCGATCGTCACGAGCACTCTCGCCCGGCTCCGGTTCAGGATGTAAGCGGCTTCGAAAGAGCGAAACCGGGTGTTGAGCGGCACGAGGGCGGCGCCCGCCGCCTGCAGGCCGAGCAGGCTCACGACCCACTCGTAGGAGTTCGGCGCCCAGATGGCGACGCGGTCGCCCGGTTCGATGCCGGCGCCGACAAAGGCCCGGGCGAGGCGTTCGCCGTCGGCCCAGAGGTCGGCGAAGCTGACCCGTCGCTGCCCGTCGACGACCGCCTCCGCATCGCCGAAGCGGCCGGCCGCATCCTGCGCGACGGCGGGGATGTTCCGCCACGGCTGCTGGCTCGGCTGGCTGGGCTGCTCAGGCTCGGGCACGGCGGCGGTCATCGCGACCCGTACACCGGCAGTGGCTGGGGAGAGGCTGTGACGAGGCCCGCAACCGTCGCCGCCAGCTCGTCGCTTCTGCAGCGGCGGCCGAAGTCCTTTGTGGCGGCCGGCTGCCAACCGTCCATCAGCGTGATCCGACCACCCTCGATCGCAAAGACGCGGCCCGTCACCGCCGACGACTCGACCGAGCACAGCCAGGCGACGAGCGGTGAGATGTTCTCGGGGGCCATGGCGTCAAAGGCTCCGTCGCCGGTGGGTGCCGCCATGGCGTCCGCAAAGACCGTCTGGGTCATACGCGTGCGGGCGGAGGGTGCGATGGCGTTGGCCGTGACGCCGTAGCGGGCGAGCTCGGCCGCCTGCACGAGGGTGAGGCCGACGATGCCGGCCTTCGCAGCGGAGTAGGCAGCCTGCCCGACGGAGCCGAGCAACCCCGCGCCCGAGGAGGTGTTGACGATGCGTCCCTCGGCCGGCTCGCCCGTGCGCTTGCAGACGTCGCGCCAATGGGCGGCGGCATGACGGGCGAGGCAGAAGTGGCCTTTCAGGTGCACGGCCATGACGGTGTCCCATTCGTCCTCGGCGGCGTTCACGAACATCCGGTCACGCACGACGCCGGCATTGTTCACGACGGCGTCGAGGCGCCCGAAGGCGTCGAGGGCGCTCAGCAGCATCCCCCGCGCAGCCTCAAAGTCGGCCACGTCGTCGTGGTTGGCGATGGCCCTGCCCCCGAAGGCGTTGATCTCGGCGGCCACGTCGTCGGCGGGAGTCCCCGGGTTCGCGTCGGGCCTGCCGTCGAGGGCGACGCCGAGGTCGTTCACGACGACGGCGGCGCCCTGGCGGCCAAGCTCGAGGGCGTGCGCCCGCCCGAGGCCCCGGCCCGCGCCCGTGACGATGACGACGCGTCCGTCGAGGCGCCGACCTTGCAGCTCAGCGGTATCGCTCGAATTGCTGCCGTCGTCCGTCACGGGAGGGAGCGTGTCACGCCGGAGCGATGGCTCGCCAGCTTCTCGGCCAGCACCTAACGTCGGCGCCAGCACGAGGGAAGTCGGGAGGAGCCGAAGCCTGATGAGCGAGTACCCGCCGTCCCACAACCTGCTGGCGGGCAAGACGGTCGTGGTGACGGCGGCGGCCGGCACGGGCATCGGATTCGCCACGGCCAGGCGTTGCGTGGAGGAGGGTGCCCGCGTGCTCGTGAGCGACGCCCACGAGCGACGCCTGAGGGTGGCTGCGGATCAACTCGGAGTCCCTGGTGTCGTCTGCGACGTGACCGACCAGGCGAGCGTCGACGCCCTCTTTGCCACGTCGGTGGCAGAGCTCGGACGCATCGACGTCCTCGTCAACAACGCCGGCCTCGGCGGCACCGTCGAGCTCGTCGAGATGACAGACGAGCAGTGGTTGAAGGTGATCGACGTCACGCTGACGGGGACGTTTCGCTGCACGCGGGCGGCACTGCGGCTCATGTCGGAGGCGGGGCAGGGCGTCATCGTCAACAACGCCTCCGTGCTCGGATGGCGTGCGCAGGCTGGTCAGGCGCACTACTCGGCCGCCAAGGCTGGCGTGATGGCCCTCACGCGCAGTGCCGCCCTCGAGGCGGCACCGAAGGGGATACGCGTGAACGCCGTGTCACCCTC
>DASPSK010000283.1:0-4413 GCA_035623975.1 Acidimicrobiales bacterium
CTGGGCCGGCTCGGCCGTAGGATGAGACCGTGGCCCAGACCGTTCCCCTGCTCCGCGAGGGCCGCACCCTGGGCGTGCGCCTGCGGGGTTTCGTGGCGTTGACGAAGCCTCGAATCATCGAGCTCCTGCTGGTGACGACGCTGCCCACCATGATCGTGGCGCGCCGTGGCCTGCCTTCGGGTTGGCTCATCCTCGCCACCCTCGTCGGGGGCACACTCTCGGCCGGTGGGGCGAACGCCACGAACATGTTCCTCGACCGCGACATCGATGCCCTCATGAAGCGCACGGCCAAGCGCCCTCTCGTCACCGGCGCGGTCACGCCGGCCGAGGCCATCGTCTTCGCCGTCGCCCTCCAGGTCGTCGCCTTCGTCGTGCTGTGGCGGTACGTGAACCTGATCTCCGCCGTGCTGGCGCTCTCGGCGGCACTGTTCTACGTCTTCGTCTACACCATCGTCCTCAAGCGCAGGTCCGCCCAGAACATCGTCATCGGCGGTGCCGCCGGCGCCGTGCCCGTGCTCATCGGTTGGACGGCGGTGACCGGTCATCTCGCCTGGGCACCCCTCGTGCTGTTCGCCCTCATCGTCGTCTGGACGCCGTCGCACTTCTGGGCGCTCGCGGTCAAGTACCGGGACGACTACACGGCCGCCCACGTGCCCATGCTCCCGGCCGTCGCCTCCTTCGAGCGAGTCGCCCGCGAGATCATCGGCTACTCGGTCGCCCTCGTCGGCGTGTCCGTCGCCTTCGCCCTCGTCGCTCACATGGGATTGCTGTTCTGGGGGATCGATCTCATCGCCGGTGGCGTCTATGTGGCCGATGCCATACGGCTGCGTCGGGACGGCGGCTCGGCCAAGTCAGCCATGCGCCTGTTCAAGTACTCGATCACGTACGTGACGGTGATCTTCGTGGCCATGGCGGTCGACGTGTTCGTGCATGTCCACTGAGGCCGTCGAGGTCGCCAACTCCCGACGCTGGGCGGACGCATCGTTTCTCCGCAACGTCCAGTACGTCGATGCCTCGAATTTCGCCGCCCGCCAGTCGATCTACGCCTACCAGCAGCCGCGCATCCGTCTCTACGACTGGGCGCTCGACTTGGCGGGGATGCATGGAGACGAGACCGTTCTCGACGTCGGCTGTGGGAACGGCGCCTACCTGCAGGCGCTCCGCCGGCGTGGTCATCGCGGGCTTCTGGTCGGGATCGACTTCTCCCCCGGCATGCTGGGGAGCGTCCGGGCCGCCCTGGCTGCCGAGACGGTGCCGGCGCTCGTGCAGGGCGATGCCGCCGCCCTGCCGATGGCATCCGCCTCGGCCGAGGTGGCCCTGGCGATGCACATGCTCTATCACGTCCCTGACCGGGGAGCAGCGCTGGCCGAGCTCGCTCGCGTCGTCCGTGACGGGGGTGTCGTGCTCATCGTGCTGAATGGCGCCGGTCACAACGCCGAGCTCCGCTCCCTCTTGCGAGAGGGTCTCGCCGCCCGCGGCCTCCGCGCGCCCGCCTCAGCCGCCGAATCCTTCGATCTCGACGCCGGCGAGCGGCTGGCCAGCCAGTACTTCCGCGTCGAGCGACACGAGGTCAGAGCCCAGCTCGTCGTCCCCGAGCCGCAGCCGGTGCTCGACTATGTGCGCAGCATGAGCTTGGTGGCGGCGGATGGAGGCGATGAGGGGCTCCTGGGTTTCGTGGAGAAGAAAGTCTCGGCGTCGATCGCCCGCAACGGGGCGTTCCGCATCGCGACGGCAAGCGGATGCCTCGTCTGCCGCTAGGGCACGTCTCCTCACCTGCGCGCCGCCCGGGCGGCCGGTACTGGCCCGGCGCATGAGCGAGCGGATGCCTCGGCGGCGACTGGCGGCGGCCGACCGGCGATCCCAGCTGATCGCGGTGGGCCGCGAAACCTTCGCCGAGCTTGGTTACGAGGCGGCCACCGTGGAGGAGATCGCCCGGAGGGCGGGAATCACCAAACCCATCGTCTACGGCCACTTCGGCGGCAAGGAGGGCCTCTACGCCGCCGTCGTGGAAGACGAGGCGTCCCTCGTCCTCGAGGCCATCTCGAACGCCATCTCCAGCGGGACGCCTCGAGCGCGGGTGACTGCGGCCGTGCTGGCGTTCTTCCGCTATGTGAGCGATCGTCCGGCCGGCTTCGCCGTTCTCGCCCGAGACAGCCCTGCGAGCAGCCGCTACGCCAGCATGCTGGCCGAGATCGCCGACCGGGTCGGCGGCATCTTCGCCGAGGAGTTCGATCGGGCCGGCTATGACTCCAGAGTCGCTCCCATCTACGCCCGGGCGCTGATCGGGATGGTGACCTACGTCGGGCAATGGTGGGACGAGGACCGATCCCAGCCGGTGGAGGAGGTAGCCAGCCATCTCGCCGCCCTCACCTGGATGGGGTTGCGCCACCTGCCGCGTCGGCCAGCTTCCCTCACTCCCAGCGAAACGTGACGGCGGCGATCGACGGCGCCGCCACCGCCCAGATCGCGAGCACGACCCACGACTCCGCCGGCACCCCCGAAGCCCCCGCCCCTCCGAGGCTGGCTTGCAGCGCTCGGGAGAGGGCGGCCGCAGGGAGGCCGCGGGCGACGACGGCGAAGCCACCCAGCTTGGCCACGGGGAACACGATGCCGCCGATCAAGAGGAGCACGAGGTAGACGGCGTTGGCGAGGGCGAGGTTGACCTCCGCCTTGAGGGCCCCGGCCATGGCGAGGCCGATACCGGCGAAGGCCACCGTGGCCAGCAGCCCGGCGAGGACGGCGAGGCCGGCCGAGGCGTGGGGCCGCCAGCCGAGGCCGTAGGCGATGGCCACGAGGATGACGACTTGGACCGCCTCGACGGCAACGACCGAGGCGATCTTGGCGGCCAGCAGCCGGGGCCGGCCGAGAGGCGTCGAGCCCAGGCGCTTCAGCACGCCGTAGCTCCGCTCGAAACCCGTCGCGATGCCGAGGCTCACCATCGCCGTCGACATCACGGCCAGCGCCAGCACACCGGGCGCGAGGAAGTCGATCGGATCGCGATCGCCCGTCGGCAGCACGTGGACCTCAGAGAAGAACACGAGGAGGAAGGCGGGGATGCCGATGGTGACGAGGAGGCTCTCGCCTCGCTCGAGCGTCATCGTGATCTCGGCGGCGACCTGGGCGCGGAGTGCTCTCATCGTCACGCCGTCCGGTCTCGCTCGCTCACGAGTCGCAAGAAGAGATCCTCGAGGCGCTCACGCCCAGCTCGGAGGCTGCTGAGGGTGACGTCGCGCTCGGCCATCCAGCTGGTGAGGGCGGCGAGCAGCGCCGGCGTCGGGACGGCGGCCACGCGGTACTCGCCGGCAGGTCCCTCGCTCACCGCCACGCCGAGGGCCCCGGTCAGCTCGGCGAGATCCATCCCGGCGGGCGCCGAGAAGCGGATGTCCTCGCTGCCGGACCCGATCTCTCCGTGCGTCCCGGCCGCCACGACGCGGCCTTCATCGATGATCACGATGCGATCCGCCAACCGCTCCACCTCGTCGAGCTCGTGGCTCGTGAGCACGACACAGGCGCCGGCGTCGCGCACTGCCGCGATCACGGCTCGTACCGCCAGCCGGCCGGCCGGATCCACGCCCGAGGTGGGTTCGTCGAGGAAGACGACCTCGGGGCGTCCGAGGAGCGCCAGGGCCAGCGCCAGGCGTTGCTGCTCACCACCGGAGAGCCTCTTGAAGGGGGTCGTGGCGACGCTCCCGAGTCCGAGGAGCTCGATGAGCTCCCCGCCGTCACGAGGCTGCTCGTAATAGGAGGCGAAGAGCCGCAGCGCCTGGCGGGCGTTCAACATCGGATAGATGCCTGCCTGCTGGAGCATGACGCCGATGCGGCTGACGAGGGCACGATGATCTCCCACGGGGTCGAGGCCGAGGACCCGTACCCGGCCCGAGCCGGGCCGGCGGTAACCCTCCAAGGTCTCGACCGTCGTCGTCTTCCCGGCTCCGTTCGGCCCGAGGAGTGCCAGCACCTCCCCGGCGCCGGCTGTGAACGAGATGCCGTCGACGGCGATCCGCTCGCCGTAGGCCACCCGCAAGTCCTCGACCTCGACAGCGGGAGATGCCGTCCCGCGGGGCGGGTCCGGCCCTCCGCCAGCTCCCACCCTCAGCGTCGCGGAGCCTCGAAGCGATAGCCGACCCCCCGGATCGTCGTGATGAGGACCGGATGGGTGGGGTCGGCCTCGATGCGCGAGCGGAGGCGCTTGATGTGGACGTCGAGCGTCTTCGTGTCGCCGACGTAGTCGAGTCCCCACACCCGGTCGATGAGGGTGTCGCGCGTCACGACCCTGCCGGCGTTGGCAAGGAGGATCTCCAGGAGCTCGAACTCCTTCAACGGCAGCTTGACTTCGTCTTCGCGCACGAGGCACTCATGGCGGGACACGTCGAGACGCACGCCGCCGACTTCGAGAGCCTCTTCGCGGTCTCG
>DASPSK010000294.1:0-2473 GCA_035623975.1 Acidimicrobiales bacterium
GGTTGCCGTCTTTCGTGGTGGTGAGCGCCGTGTAGATGGCACGCACCAGAGGGGCGCGCTCGCGGGCCCGCTGGGCGAAGATCGTCTTTGACTCCAAGATGTCCGCCTGCACGAAGACCTTGCCGTCCTCGGTGATCTGGAGGTCCGCGTCCTCGACCACAGCCAGGCCGAGGAGTTGGGCGGCGTCGACCAGGGGGAGGAGGTCGTCAACCTCGAAGGTAAGGTCGTGGGCCAGTTCGGGGAGGTCTTCACGGCCGCCTCGGGCGGCCACGATCTCGAGGAGTCCGGCCATCCCGCCCACGCTGGCTGCCGGGAGGGGGGTGTCCACCGGGGACCCCTCCCCGGGAGAGGCCACGGTCCAGACGTGTGCCGGAGCCCCGGTGTCGCGGCCGGTCATGAAGCCGTAGATCTCGTCGACCAGGGTCTCGAAACTCGGGTCGTGCCGGTCGCGGGGCTGGGGGAATGTGACCTCTATCTCGGAGCGGATGCGTCCGGGATTGGCGCCGAGGACGAAGATCCGGTCGGCCAGGATGACCGCCTCCTCGATGTTGTGCGTCACGATCAGCATGGCCTTCGTCGGGAAGTCCGACCGGGTCCAGAGGCGGAGGAGCTCGGCGCGGAGGTTCTGCGCCGTGAGCACGTCCAATGCCGAGAAGGGCTCGTCCATGAGGAGAGCATCGGGCTCGACCACGAGTGCCCGGGCGAAGCCCACCCGCTGGCGCATGCCGCCGGAGAGCTCCTTGGGGTAGGCGGACTCGAATCCGTCCAACCCGATGATGTCGATGGCCCGTTCGGCACGCTGGCGTCGCTCCTTGGCCTCGACGCCGAGCGCCTCGAGCCCGATTTCGACGTTCTGAAGGACGGTGAGCCAAGGGAGCAGGGCGAAGCTCTGGAACACCATCGCCACCCCGGAGCAGGCTCCGTTGAGCGCCTCACCTCGGTATCGCACCTCGCCCTGTGTCGGCGCGATGAGGCCGGCGATGCAGCGGAGCAAGGTGCTCTTGCCGGATCCCGAACGCCCCAGGAGCGCAACGATCTCGCCTTCTTGCAGGTTGAGGGAGATGTCCTCGAGCACGGGCAAAGGGCTGCCATCGGGCGAGGTGAAGGTCTTGTGGACACCCGCCACTTCGATGATGGTGCGTGTACCCTCAGTCGCGCTCAAGTGCTCGGTGGATCGTGTCACGATCGGCAACTTTGCCGCTCAGGCCGAAACGACGTCAAAGGCGAGCGCCCCCTCACAGCGCGTATCGGCCCTCGGCGAGCCGGTACATGCGGCGCCAGAACAATCGGTTGGCGATGACGACGAAGGCGCTCATGACGATGCCGCCGGCGATGAGGAAGGCGAACTTCCCGTCGTTCGACGCGGTCGAGATGTAGTTCCCAAGGCCGTAGGCGTTGAGGGTCTGGTGGTGCCACGCCACCAACTCCGCCACGATTGAGGCGTTCCAGGCACCCCCGGCAGCGGTGATCCCTCCGGTGACATAGGCCGGGAACACGGCGGGGAGGATCACCTGCCGCCAGCGTTGTACCCGGGTGAGTCGCATGACAGCCATCATCTCGACCATGTCGTTGGGGATGGCGCTTGCTCCGGCGATCACGTTGAACAGGATGTACCACTGCGCACCGAGAGCCATCAGGAGAATGGCACCCCAGTCGAGCGAGATCCCGAGGCCGAGGAAGACGGCAGTGACGAAGGGGAAGAGGAGGATGGCCGGGAAGCTGGCGAGCACCTGCACGATTGGTTGGGCATAACGGGAGAGCCGGGGACTCATGCCGATCTTCACCCCGGCGGGCACCCAGACGATGGTCGCCGCCACGATCAGGACGACGACCCGTCCGAACGTTGCGAAACCCAACGCGACGAGTGAGGGGAGGTGCGAGAAACCCAGGTGTGCGTTGAGGTAGAGGACCACACTGACCGTCACGAAAGTGGCGACCGCGGCGATGACGACCCAGAAGATGATGTCGCCGAGGCGCCGTCGCCGCTCTTCTTGGTGCAGCGGGTACTCGGCGAGGCCGAAGGGGCGGGTGATGCGGTCGAGCGCGCGCCCCACTGGGAGTGCTATGCGGCCAAGGGTCTTGGGGATCGATGATCGCCGCAGGGCATCTAACACTATGCTGCGCGGCTTCTCGGCTGCTTCCGAGGTCTCCATCCGGAACCGCTCCGCCCAGGCGACGAGCGGGCGGAAGAAGAAAAAGTTCGTGCCGACGACGAGGATCACCATGGTGACGATGGCGATGAGGACCTTGGTGTAGGAACCCTCGCTGGCAGCGGCACCCATGTAGCTCCCGATCCCGGGCAGGCTCTCCGTGAGACCCTTGCTCCCGACGAAGACGGTCACGGCCTCGGAGGCGGTGAGGAAGAACCAGCCGCCGCCCATGGACATCATCATGTTCCAGACCAGCCCGATCATGGAGCTTGGGACATCGAGCTTCCAGAACCGTTGCCATTTGGTGAGTCTGTACATCCGAG
>DASPSK010000303.1:0-7310 GCA_035623975.1 Acidimicrobiales bacterium
TCCCGCCGTTGCTCGGAGAGGTGCACGTGGAGCGGCACCTCGGCGGCAGCGGCGAGCGCCGCCACGGTGCGGATGGCCATGGGCGGCGTGGCGCGGACGCTGTGGGCGGCGACGGCGAAACGGACGAGGTCGCCGCCCCCCGACAGCAGCCCCGAGACCCGGTGTGACCAGCGCTCACCGGAGCCGTCGCCGAATCGCAACTGGACACCCGAGAGGGGTGAGCCGTCGACGCCCGCCTGCAGATAGCAGGCGTCGATCAAGGTCAGACGGATTCCAGCGGAGGAGGCGGCGGACACGAGGGACAACCCCATCTCGTTCGCATCGGCGTACGGGATGCCGCCGGGCGAGTGATGCAGGTAATGAAACTCTCCGACGGCCGTGTAACCGGCGAGCAGCATCTCGGCGTACACGAGCGATGCCAGCTCACGGTAGGAGTCGGGATCGAGCTCGCCGGCCACCTGGTACATCAACTCCCGCCAGGTCCAAAACGAGCCCGAAGACGTCTCGCTCACGCCTCGCAGGGCCCGGTGGAAGGCGTGCGAGTGGGCATTCACGAAGCCCGGCAGGCACACGTCCCCGCCGATGCGAACCGCCCCGGGGCAGGAAGCGAACGGCAGGCCGGATCGCACTGCGGTGATGAGGCCAGCGGCCGAGCACGAGATGAGGACCCCGGAGGCAAAACCGGTCGGCAAGCCGAGCCATGCCCGCTCCGCCCACAGCTCGACCCCTGCCCGCGCCGGTGCGGGGGCGGGCGCGGCCGCAAACGGCGTCCCCGGAGAGCTCACGACGGCCCCGGCCCGCCGATCCCCTCCGATGGCAGCCAAATGCCCCGCGCTCGTGCTGCCTCCAGGGCGACGGCATAGCCGGCGTCGGCATGGCGCATGACGCCGGTGCCGGGGTCGTTCGTGAGCACGCGGGAGAGTTTTTCGGCGGCGAGCGCCGTGCCGTCGGCGACGGCGACCGTGCCGGCATGGATCGACCGGCCGATCCCGACCCCGCCTCCATGGTGGACGCTGACCCAGGTCGCCCCGCTGGCGGTGTTCAGGAGGGCGTTCAAGATGGGCCAGTCGGCGATGGCGTCGCTCCCGTCAGCCATGGCCTCGGTCTCCCGGTAGGGCGATGCCACCGACCCGGAGTCGAGGTGGTCGCGGCCGATCACGATCGGGGCCGCCACCGACCCGGCGGCGACGAGCTCGTTGAAGCGCAGCCCCGCCCGGTGGCGCTCGCCGTACCCGAGCCAACAGATGCGGGCCGGCAAGCCCTGGTAAGCGACCTTGTCCTCCGCCAGTCGTAACCAGCGCAGCAGGTCCTCGGCTTCGGGGAACTCGGCGATGACCGCCTTGTCCGTGGCGCCGATGTCAGCGGTCTCGCCGGAGAGCGCGGCCCAGCGGAACGGGCCCTTGCCCTCGCAGAACAGGGGCCGGATGTAGGCCGGGACGAAGCCGGGGTAGGCAAAGGCGCGCTCGAACCCCTCCGCCAGGGCTTCGGCGCGGATGCCGTTGCCGTAGTCGAACACCTCGGCGCCCTTGTCCAAGAAGCCCACCATCGCCTCGACGTGCACCGCCATGCTCGCCTTCGCCCGCCGCACGTACTCGGCGACGTCGCTCTCGCGCAGCACCGCCGCCTCCTCCACCGACAGCCCGACGGGCACGTACGAGGTCGGGTCGTGGGCGGACGTCTGGTCCGTCACCACGTCGGCGGGAAAGTCCGACGCCAGCAGTTCCGGCAGTATCTCGGCGGCATTGCCGATCAAGGCGATCGAGAGGGGTCGCCGGTCCCGAGCGGCCGCGAGGGCCCGCTCGATCGCCTCGGAGCTGGACTCCGCCACGACGTCGACATAGCGGGTCTCGAGCCTCCGGTGTGCCCGCCACGGGTCGACCTCGACGCAGAGGGCGACACCCCCGTTCATCGTGACGGCCAGTGGCTGGGCGCCCCCCATGCCGCCGAGCCCGGCCGTGAGGACGATGCGCCCGGCGAGCGTGCCCCCGAAGCGAGCCGCCGCGATGGCGGCGAAGGTCTCGTAAGTCCCTTGCAGGATGCCCTGGGTGCCGATGTAGATCCAACTTCCGGCGGTCATCTGCCCATACATCGTCAGCCCGGCACCCTCGAGGCGGCGAAACTCCTCCGGCGTCGCCCAGTCCGGCACGAGGAGGGAATTGGCGATGAGGACGCGGGGCGCCCATTCGTGGGTGCGGAAGACGCCGACGGGCTTGCCGGATTGGATGAGGAGCGTCTCGTCGCCCCCCAGCTGGCGCAAGGTTGCCACGATCGTGTCGAATGCCTGCCACGACCGCGCCGCCCGCCCGGTGCCGCCGTAGACGACGAGGTCGTCCGGCCGCTCGGCCACGTCGGGGTCGAGGTTGTTCATGAGCATGCGCAGGGCGGCCTCCTGCGGCCAGCCGCGGCAGGAGAGCGAGGTCCCCCGCGGCGCATGCACGACACGGGGCCCGTGCAGCTCGGTGGACCGCTGAGACGCAGGGGTCAGGCTCATCGCAGCACTCCGATCTCGTCCTCGACAGCTTCCACGAGGGCGCCCGAGGACACCAGCTCGATGGCAGCGTCCACATCCGGTTTGAGCTCACGGTCACCGGCGAGGGGGGCGATGACGGCGCGGACGGCGCTCACGGCGGCCGCCGACGCGGGCGCCGGGCGCAAGGGGGAGCGCAAGTCGCAGGCTTGGGCCGCCGCCAGCACTTCCAACGCCACGACACTCTCGGCGTTGCGGATGCATTCGCGGGCGTGGCGGGCGGCGATCATTCCCATGCTGACGTGGTCCTCCTGTCCCGCCGACGACGTGATCGAGTCGATGGTGGCCGGGTGGGCGAGACTCTTCGACTCTGACACGAGGGAGGCCGCCGTGTACTGGCAGACCATGAAGCCCGAGTTGACGCCGGGTTTCTCGACGAGAAAGGGCGGCAAGCCGTTGGAGGTCTTCGCATCGAGCAGCCGGTAGAGCCGCCGTTCGGAGATGGAGGCGAGGCCGACGGTGGCGGCCGCCAGCGAGTCGCAGGCGTGGGCCACGGGCTGGCCGTGGAAGTTGCCGCAGGAGAGGATCTCGTCGTCGTCGCTCAGCACGATCGGGTTGTCGGACACGGCGGCCAGTTCGAGCTCGAGCGTGCGGATGGTGTTGGCGAGCACGTCCCGGAACGCCCCGTGCACCTGGGGCGCGCAGCGGATCGAGTAGGCGTCCTGCACGATGTGATGGTCGCGGCGGTGGGACGAGACGATCTCGGAGCCCGCGAGCAGCCGCAGGAGGTTCTCGGCCGAAGCCTGCTGTCCCGGATTGGGCCGCAGCCCGACGACGCGCAGGTCGAAGGCGCGGTCTGTGCCGAGGATGCCCTCGATCGTGAGCGCCGCGGCGATGTCGGCGCTCTTCGCGAGCACGCGGGCGCGGGCGGCCGCCAGAGCTCCGATCGCCGTCATGCCCTGTGTCCCGTTGATGAGCGCCAAGCCCTCTTTCGCCGCGAGCTCGATGGGGGCGAGACCGCAGAGCGAGAGAGCCTCCGAGGCGGCCAGCTCGACGCCGAGGTAGCGGACGCGTCCCTCCCCGACGGCGCCGAGAGCGAGATGGGCGAGGGGGGCGAGGTCGCCGGAGGCCCCGAGCGAACCTTGCTCGGGCACGACCGGCAGGATCCCGAGCCGGATCATGTCCACGAAGCGCTCGACCAGCTCGAGCCGGACACCCGAGTGCCCGAGAGCGAGCACGTGGGCGCGAAGGGCGAGCATCGCCCTCACCTCTTCCTCCGACAGGACCGGCCCGACGGCGACGGCATGCGAGCGCAGCAAGGCGTGTTGGAGCGCGGTGGCGTCCTCGGGCCCCAAGCGGACCTCGGCGAGGCTGCCGAAACCGGTCGTGACCCCGTAGACGACCGCACCGGAGCGGACGGCTCGCTCGACCACCGACCTGGCGGCCTCGATACGGGCCCGGGCGCCACCACCCAAGCGGGCCTTGGCCCCCCGAGCGACGGCGGCAACGTCGTCGACCGTCAGGCTCTCACCGAGATCGACGACCCGTGTCTCGCCATCGCCGGCGACGGCCGGGTCACGCATCCGGGTCACGCATCCCGGTCACGCGTCCGGGTGATGCATCCGGGTCATGCATCCGGGTCATGCGGTCGGCCACGCATGCGAGGAGTATGTCAGCTCGGCTTGATCGCACGGATCGAGTACATGAGCGGAAGCTGCGGCATGCCGGCAGGCATGCGGTAGAGCCGTGGCCCGACCTGCTCCATGAACGGGAAGCGGGCGAAGGACGACTCGGCGAACTCGTGGAAGAACTCGAGCCGCAGGCCGGCGTCGATGATCGATCCGATCACCTCCGAGATCGGGTGTGGCCACTCGACCGTGCGCGTGTGCTCGAGCACGGCCTCCGGGTCGGCGTAGGTGGCCGGCTCGTCCCAGACCTGCGGGCCGGTGTTGAAGTAGGGCCACTCGAACTCGAGGGCGTCGTCGGCCAGCATGAGCATGAGCGGGTGGTATTCGGAGAGATAGAGCCGGCCGCCCGGTCCGAGGAGGGCGGCGACGACCTGCGCCCAAGCGGCCAGGTCGGGGATCCAGTTGAGGGCACCCTTGCCGGTGTAGACGAGATCGTAGGTGTCGCCGAGGGCGCCGACGGCGTCGTAGACGTTCGCCTCCACGAAGCGAGCTTCCACCCCGAGCCGGGCGGCGAGCGCACGCGCCTCGACGATGGCGGGAGACGAGAAGTCCAGGCCCGTGACGAGGGCACCCCGCCTCGCCAGCGAGAGGGTGTCCATGCCGAAGTGGCACTGCAGGTGCACGATGCGCTTGCCTCTCAGGTCGCCGAGCTCCGCGGATTCGAACTCGTGGAGGTGATCCTCCCCCTCGACAAACCGATCGACCGCATAGAAACCGCTCGCCACATGAATCGCCACGCGCTCATCCCAGTTGCGCCGGTTGAGCGCCAAGTAGTCGGTCGGGTCGCGATCAGGCGGCTGCATTTGCGAGACTGTAGGGCTCATGGCGCCGGCTCTTCACACCTCGGAGCGCCCAGCTCACCCGAATGGAATGCTGGCGTACCAGCCTGCACTCGATGGCGTCCGCGCCGTCGCCATCATCGCCGTCCTCCTCTACCACGGAGGAGTCTCGTGGGCCCAGGGGGGTTTCTTGGGGGTCGAGGCGTTCTTCGTGCTCTCCGGCTTCCTCATCACTTCGCTGCTCGTGTCGGAGTGGACCGAGATCCAAGCAATCCGGCTCGGCCGTTTCTGGGCCCGGAGGGCGAGGCGCCTGCTCCCGGCGCTGTTTTGCGTGATCGCGGCCGTCGGCTTCTACGAGGCGCTCGCGGGTGCCTCCAGGGCCGTGCCGGACCTGCTCGGCGATGGGCTCGCCACGCTCTTCTACGTCGGCAATTGGCACCAGATCTGGACCGGCGCCGGCTATTTCGCCCAGACGGCGCGACCCTCGCCGCTCCAGCACACCTGGTCGCTCGCCATCGAGGAGCAGTTCTACCTCGTCTGGCCGCTCGTGGTGCTGGGTGTCCTCCGCCTCACCGGGCGCCACGATGCCGAACCGTCGCGCCGCACGGGGGCGCTCAAGGTCCTTTTCGCAGTGGCGCTCGCCGGTTCGGTGGCGTCCGCCCTCGAGATGGCGTGGCTCTTCCACGGGGGGGCCGGTCTCGACCGCGTCTACTACGGGACCGACACGCGGGCACAGGGGCTGCTGGCGGGAGCGGCGCTCGCCTTCGGCCTCGCCCTCCGGCGCCGCCTGCCCGAGGGAGCGGGACGCCCCCCTCACCGCCTCGCCCAGCGGGGGCTCGGCCTCCTCGGCATCGGTGGCATGGCGGCCGTCGTCATGAGCATGCACTTCGCCGGCGAGAGTGGGGGTACAGGCGGAGGGTTGTACCGGGGAGGGTTTCTCGTCTTTGACGCCCTCGCGGTGGCTCTCATCGCCTCCATCGTTCTCGCTCCCAGCATGCCGGCCGCTCGCCTCCTCGCCAGCTGGCCGCTCCGCGCGATCGGGCAGATCTCCTATGGGCTCTATCTGTGGCACTACCCCCTCTTCCTCTGGCTCGATCAGCAGGCGACGGGTCTGGCGGGCGGGTGGTTGCTGGCCCTTCGCATCGGCGCCACGCTCGCCGTGGCGCTTCTCAGCTACTTCGTCATCGAGCAGCCGATCCGTCAGCAGCGCTGGCCGATGCCGCTCCTGCGAGCCCTCGTCCTCCCGGGCGCCGCCGTGGCCGTCGCCGCCCTCGTGGTGGGCTCGAGCGTCCCGGCGGCGGTGGGCGGCCAGACGCTGAGCGACCCGCAGGGACAAGGAGCCGGTGCCAAGACGATGGCGCCGCCGGCGAGCCCTGTCTCCTGGATGGGCGATCGGGGCCCGTGCAAGGTCGCCCTGCCGACGTCGGTGCCGGCCGTGAGGACGTTTTACACCTGCCCTCCCGTGAAGGTGATGGTGCTCGGTGACTCGATGGCCCTGACATTGGCCTTCGGCCTCGAAACGGACGCCAAGCAATTCGGGGTCCTCCTCGACAGCAAGGCCCAGATCGGTTGCAGCTTCGGTGTCAGGGGTCCCGGCGAGTGGTCGGGGCAGGGTTTCTTCCCTCAATTCGGCCCCTGCCTCAACCAGTTCGCCACCTGGCGGAGACAGGAGAACGCCTTCCGCCCCCGTGCCCTCGTCGTGCTGATGGGCTACTGGGACTGCTTCGACCGGGAGTGGGATGGCCGGGACGTCCATATCGGCGAGCCGACCTTTGACGCCTACCTGTTCAGCCGCATGGAGCTGTTTGTCCGCACCGACGGTGCCGGTGGCATCCCCATCATCCTGCTGACGGTGCCCTATGTGGATCCGGCGCCGTTTGCGGACGGGTCTGCCCCGCCGGCGGCCTCGCCGCAGCGTCACGCCCTCATCAACGAGATGCTCGCGAGACTGGCGGCGACGTTCCCGGCACAGGTGCACGTCGTCGACACCGACGCCTACGTGTCCCCGGGCAACCATTTCGACTGGAGCGTGAACGGGCACGCCTGCAGGTGGAGCGACGGCATCCACTTCTACCCGTACTGCGGGGCGATCCTGGGCGAGCACGTCCTCCCGCTCGTGCGCCGGCTCGTCGAAGCGGACGGTGGCCCGGGACCCTCAGGGGTGCCACCGCGTTGACGGTGTCGCACGGAACGCCGCCTGCAGGCTGCGAGCGCCGATCTGAGTGCCGGCCGCGACCGGGCGGGCTCGGTGCGGTCGCGCTGGGCGCGCGGAACGCCGCTTGGCGGCATGCCGCGCCGATCTGAGTGCCGGCCGCGACCGGGCGGGCTCGGTGTGGTCGCGCTGGGCGCGCGGAACGCCGGCGGGCGGCCTCCGAC
>DASPSK010000311.1:0-13700 GCA_035623975.1 Acidimicrobiales bacterium
ACACATTGTGGCCAGGGTCACATGCAGGAGGAGGCTCCATCGGCTAGAGGAGATCCATGAGACCGTGCGGCACGAATTCAGCGGCGGCATCGAAACCTATCTCCCCGGGATTCATGACTTTTCCACTCGTCTCGAACCCCACGATCCACGGCTCGGGCAACCCCGCGCGTGCACACTCTCTGCGCCAGATCTCGACAGTTCGTTTCGGTTGTGGAAGGCTATGCGGCCGGTACACCGTGAGAAGCGGGCGTCCTTTGACCCGGATATATCGGGGGTCCTTGAATGCCTCGATAGTCCAGCGGATGTGTTCGAGGTCATCCTCCTCGTCGAACGTCTGCTCGATAACGACCTCGTCTACCGATCCCTGCCACTTGCGGAACCAGCTTTCGTTCGCCCAGCACAGACAGAAGGGAAAGTCAGGCTTGCCCGATCGCAACACTTCGCGGAAGGGTCTCTCAAGCATCCGACGTCCACGAAACCAGTAATGGTAGTAACAGAAGCCTGAGATCCCGTAAGAACGGGCAAGCCGAGCCTGAAGCTCCCGGGTCTCGGGGAGTCGGAGGTCGTAGAACCCCAACTCGCCGGGTAGATGTGGCTGATAGTGGCCGGGGAACAGCGGACGACTTCGTGCTACGAGGGTCCACTCAGTGAACCCGACGCCATGCCACGCATCGTTCTCGGGCGTTTGGTGGAATTGCGGCAGATAGAAGGCCAATCGCAGGGGCAGGCCGTCCGACTGAGGGGATTCGCCACCGCCTTCGGTCACGTCTGCTCCGGCGGTACGGGCCGTCGTGAGCCGATCCGACGGATGTGACCGTAGAGTCGACGCGCCGGCGCCAGAAGGCGAAGCGTCTTCGTGTTCAAGAGTCCCTCGAGTTCTTGCTGACGCTCGGCGGCCTCACGTCGCGCCTCCTTCAGCATGCCATCACTCTGCTTCAGCTCTCGTCGGAGTATCCGCAGCTCTTCCAGGAGCACTTCGCGTTCTTCTTGCAGTCGCCCGTAATCTTCCGTCCGCTCTTCATGCTCCTGCATCTCCCGGCGGAGCAGGGCCGTCCTCACGACCTCGTCGTTGGCTCGATCGCTGAGCTCGTTGACGCGATCGGAAAGCGTAGCAAGGGTCCTCGTGCCATTGTCCAACACAGCCTTCACTACGAACTGGTAGGTCTCCGCCTCTGCATCCTTAAGGATCTGGCTAATCGTTGCTTGGGGCACGCCTTCTCGCTTGACACCGAGCTCGCTTTGAAAGAGAGGCATGATCACGCGGCGCGTCTCCACCGGGACGAGACCAGCTTCTCTGATCAGGGTTCTGATTCCGCTCCTGGTGAAGAAGTGAACATGAGTTCGGTCGAGGAGTCCGGTCTCGTGATAGGGGAAGTCACCCTCGAGCAGCGCGATCCTGACATCCCCATGGGCAATGTTCGGGACGGAGATCGTCACGAAACCCGAGGCCTTGAGGGTGCGCGCCGCCGCACGGAGGGTGGCAAGAGGATCACGCAAGTGCTCCAGCACGTCCCCGAAGGTAATGACGTCGAACTGCTCACCCCCGAGCTCCCACCACAATGTCCCAGCGTCGAGGTCCCCCACAACAACTCGTTCCGCCCACTTCTCGGCGACACTTGCCGCGTCCGCGTCGAACTCGATGCCGACGACACGACAGCCACGGTCGTGCAACGCCTTCGTGAAGTACCCCGTCGCGCAACCTACCTCGAGGACGCGCTTATTAAACCCGACCATGTCCAGCGTGTAAGCGTGACTGTTGTTTTCAGCGTTCGGATCGACCGTGGTGTGGTACACAAACGCCAAGTGGGGCTCCCTGCCTGGCCAGAACTCTGTTCGTCGGAGTATACCTGTGGGCTGAAGGAGGACGCTTCTTTGCGACTCAGATCAGACCGTCGGCGGACGTCCAGATCGTGGCGGTCGAGCGCCGGGCGAGAGTGCGGTTCTGTTAAGCCGAGGCTGCAGGCGGACCACACGAGCCGCCTGAGCTGCCCAACTCGCTGACGCCGGACTGTCGTCCTCACGATGCGGGGGGTCTTCGGCGGATGACGCTGTCACGTCACGCGAGCTCAGCACAGAGCCCACATTCCATCGGCCGCGAGCTGCGCGCCCGCTCGGTGCCGAGATAATGCGAGCTCGGCTTGTCGCTCCAGCGGCCGCTCAGGCGAGGTCGAGCACCTCAGTCCTCGCTGCCTGTCTTCGCGGGCGAGGATCCTGTTGCACACTGCAAGCCAGTCCGGCTCCCAAGTAGGCTCACGCCGGAGAGTGGTTTCATCCGTTCAGCCTCAAGCCACTCGCGGATGACCAACGGATGCGGCGTCGGGAGAGGGTACTTTCTTGCATAGCGTCATAATGCTGGCGGAACTGGCCCTCCTGTCGACCGTAGTGGTGACCTTACTCTCTATCGTGGGCGCAGTACCCGTCGCGCTCCTTTTGCCAGACCTCGGGGGAGTCAAGTTTCTGTTCAGCCCTTTCGCAGGCCTCGCGCTCCTATATTTCGTTTGCCAATGGCTTTCACCCCTGATGGCTAGTTCTGGGATTGTGATCGACACTTGCGCCGTGTCCGCATTACTTGCGTGCCTGATTGCGTGGCGCCAGCGGCGTAGCTGGATGTCTAATCCCTCCCGCATGGGAGCCGACCTGTGGATCGTGGTAGTGGGTGGACTTCTCATCACATTTTCCCTTCAAATACCGATGCTCCATAGGGGAGTCTTCACCCTCGCGAATTTTAGCGGCGACGACCTCTTCACCTGGACTCCAACCGCCTACTACATGGCGCATCACGCGTATGCTGCGGGCCAACCACTCGCATACGTCTCCCCTCTCCTTTGGGTTCTGCCGACGAACATTTACCCGGGAAGCGCAGGAACTGTAGACGGTGGACTCGCGGCTCTTCTTCATATGCAGCCCTATCAGTTCGTGGAACCGTTCACCGCCATCTGCCTCGCCTTGGGTGCTGTCGGTGTATATCTGCTGGTGCGTCTGGCCCTCAGGCTTCCCCGTTGGACGGCTTTGCTCGCCATGGCTTTGGCTGCCACCAGCCAGAATCGGTTTGTCGTCGCTGGGTTCGGGTTCGCGCAATCGTCGCGAGGAGCGGTGTTGATGATTGGCTCCCTTGCCCTATTTGTGATTGCGATCCGTGAAGAGAGCTGGCGTGCTGGAGCGCTATCCGGCGCCATGGCTGCCGTGTTAACTGCTGTGTACATGCCGTTATTCTTGGTGGTGGCCGCCTCAATGCTCGGTGGAGTCGCCATCGCAGTCACAACCGCGCTCGTGCGACGGACGCCTAAGTGGCCGTGGACACCAGTGGCCGCGCTCGCGGGTGGCGGTCTAGTAATCGGGGCCGCGAATATTCGGTGGTTATTTTTCGGCGGCGGTCTGCACGCTTGGTCCCTCCAAACGAGTTACGGGACCGAACTGTGGTTTGTTCATTATCCCTTCAATTATTTGGTAGGCATGGCGCCATTCGAGACCTTGTATCGGGCTGCTGGCGACTTGCCTCTATCGTTATACAAACCGCTCTTTTGGAACTCAGTATGGGGAGCGATCTCTAATTGGATCGCGATACTCGTGCTCCTGTTGCTTGGAGGGGGCCTGCTCGCCATGGTCATGTTGAAACGATGGCTTGAGCTCGCGTGCCTGTTGGTTCCAATGTTGTACGGTGTGGGCGTCTATTTCGCTACTAATGGCGGCTTCGGCGGGTTCCAGAGCGTGTTGTATCTGACACCTATCGGTTGTATGATCGCTGCTTACGGTGCATACGGCTTTTCAATGTTGGCTCGTCGGCGCTCGGTAGCTCGCTCCAGCTCGATGGCCAGGCAGGAGATGGTTGTCTCGCTTCGATCTTCCGTTCTCGCTGTTGTCGTTCTGGTGGTACTCGTGTTCCAGGTCGCGGCCACGGTGGAGATGGAGGCCTTCTTCGTTGAGCAGCCGGGAATGATACCGGCGACGAACCTGAAGTTGAGTGCTATTGCATCGGAAATTCCAAAGGGGGCTTCAGTTCTCATGTACCCGTCGGACGGTGCCAATGGTGCAGCAACCGAGAGGAACACGGCGAACCTTACTGCGGCGGCGTACTTTCTACCGGACAGGAATGTGACGATCGAGGGGCATTACTTTGCCGGTGCTTACCTGCCTAGCGAGGGTGCCACTATTAGGTACCTGCTAACGCGGAGATACTCATATGTCCTTCATGTAGATGACCCACAGATCGGAGATCCACCGGTAACTGCTGACTATCGAGTCGTGTGGCGCTTCCAACCAGACAATCTTGTGCTATATCGGCGTCGTTAATGAGGCCGTGGATACCGAGGGAGCTTCGATGTTCTGCCGGAAGTGGAGTTCTTGGTACGGAGGAAGCGAGAGAGGAGCAGACCAGTGTGGGGCGTTGCGGGCGTGGTGACGATTTGTCAGGTCAGCTTGATGGTTCGTACGGAGCCTCGCAGCGGGGCGCCGAAGTTGAAGACGTCGCCGTCGGAGGCCACTAGCCAGTATCCACCTCTCACTGCGTCCGGCGCTAGGCCGACGATCGGCTGAGGGAGCTCCAGTGTGGCCATGGATCCGTGGTACTCCGCGTCCCCGAAGGTGAAGACCCCTCCGTCTGAGGCGACGAGCCAGTAACCCCTGCCCTCGGCCGTGGCCGCCATCCCCACGATCGGGCTGTTCAGGCGGTCGCCGGCGAGAGAGCCGTGGAACCCGAGGTCCCCGAAGGTGAAGACCCCTCCGTCTGAGGCGACGAGCCAGTAACCCCTGCCGTCGGCCGTGGCCGCCATCCCCACGATCGGGCTGTTCAGCACGACCCTGTACGATGCTCTGCTCGCGGCGGCGTCGTTATACGCGCCCCAAGGGATCATCGCATCTCCGTTTCAGTTCCGACCTTCCACAGTGTCAGCTCAATCTCGGCCAAGCGCGCCGCCGTCGAACGCGCCTCAAGCGATGCAGCAGGGTCCGTGAGTGTGACGCTCGGCGGTGGAACCGACAACTCTCGTCGGCTCGTGCCTCGAGAGCTGGATCACCAGCTCAGAGCACGATCTTCTCGCGTTCCCGAATCGGTCTCGTCTGACGCATCACTCACGCGGTCACCCGTGAGATTACGAACTCCAGGATAAGTGGTCCCACCACTATGATCCGCGGCAACGTGACAGCAACGACGACACCGCCGCAGTTAGCCCCTGCAGCCGCGCTGGAGACCCTTCGTGCGAGCGGACCACAGCCGACACCTGTTCCTCGTAGGCAGGCCCGGCGCGTTCCAATAGCCGGCGCAATGATGAGCTTCGCTTCCAGTCTCGTCTTCCTCCTTGTCGTTCGAGTCCTTCTTCCTCCGTACGAGGGCCTCTGGCACGCCCTCATGACATGGGACGCCAGTTGGTACCGAGACATAGCAATCCACGGCTACTCCTGGCATCCAACCAGCGCTCGTGGCCAAAATCCGGCTTTCTTCCCCCTCTACCCCCTTTTCGAGCGCTTCGCGCACGCTCTCACCCGTCTCTCAATCACGGGCATCGCCATCGGCTCGAGCATCCTGTTCCAAGCTGTTGCGGCCGGGCTGCTTGCGTTGATCGCACTAGGAGAGGGCGCAACCGACCGGCAGGCGCTGGCGTGGGTCACGCTCTTCCTCGTGAGCCCACCGGCCGTCTTCGACATCATGGGCTACTACAGCGCCCTGTTCTGCGTGTTGTGCTTCCTCGCGCTTCTCTTCGCGCAGCGCCGCAGGCTCTGGCTCGTTGCGCTCGCCATTGGCCTTGCGAGCGGGATGAACCCGCTCGGCATCGCCTTTGCCGCTGGCTTCGTTCTGTGGTCGGTGATCGAGCTCGTCGCGAAGAGGCAGGTGAGCTTCCGCTCGACCGGCGTGCTCGTCGGGCAGGCGTTCTTGAGCATCACCGGCCTGTTCGGGTATGCCCTCTACCTGCTCGTTCGCTTCGGCAACCCGCTGGTCTTCTACCAGGCGCTCAAGGGATGGTCATTGCCCCTTCCCGTCTCCACGCTGCTCACTCGCATCGTCACTTTCGAGCCCGTGCGCTCGTCCTTCACGCAGTGGGCGGCTGTGCCCTATGGTCGAAACACGAGCTTTCTGATCGACGCTGTTACCGCCCTTGTCGTCGCCACCCTCGTCGTGGCCCTTGCCGCCGCGAAGGGGGGATGCCGGACGCTTGGCCTCTGGCTGGTCGTCTTCGCCTTCTTGGTCGTGCAGGTGCAGTCGGCCCGATGGGGTAGCGAGGCAAGTGCAACTCGCTTTCTCCTCCCCGTCAGCTTCGGGGTCGCCGCCATCGCGCCCGTACGCCGCAGGCTGACGCGCCCGGCCGTGTTTACAGTCACGATCATTGTCCTACTGGCCGGCACGGCCGTGTTCCTGCAGCATCTTGTGACGGGGCAGTGGATCGATTGAGGCGAGTTCGAGTGCCGCGTGAGGGGCCTGGGGCACGGAGGGTGCCGCGCGCTCGCTACCTCGTCGCCGCCGGACTCGGAGTCTGGGTTGTAGCGAGCCTGGTTCCGTTGGCTTGGACCCTTCCGCCTGCTCTCAGGTCCGGCACTGCTGTCCGGCGGCTGCACAACCAAATCGGCACGCTCCTCGGCTCTGGCTGGTTGGGCGAAATCACTTCGTCCGCAGCCACGGAGGCTAAGGGTCCTGCCGCTTGGGAGTGGTCATCCGGCCCGAACTCGACAATCACGATTCAGCCAACTTGGACCGCGATTTCGCTTGAGCTGAAGCCTATCACCTGCGCGGACCGGAAGCGGCAACGTATCGTCGTCTCGAGCTCGGACACCAGAGCAACCCAGACCCTCATCCTCAAGAGAGGATTTCACTGGTACAGGATTGATCTCGACAGGGTCCATGGAAATGAACTTAGGTTCTCGTACAGGTGCGTACAGGCGCCGATCGCCATTGATAATGGTCTCCGCCACAGACAACCTCTGGGCGTAGCCATCGCGGGCCTCCGGGTGCAGGGTGGCGGCTGAGGCGTGCGGGCAAGCAAGTCTGAGGCGCCGCAAACCAGCGAGACCGGCTCTTCGGGTGACAGTCGAAGGCCGACAACGAGAAGAAATGGGGCGTTCACCCGTCAGGAACGCGACATGCGTTGTGTTGTGGTACGGTAGAGGTTCGAGACCATTTGGGCAGCTCGGAACGACCTTGACAGTCGGAGTTCGTCGTACCGTTGCTTTAGCATCTCGAGTTCCACTGTGAGTTGTGCGACTTCTGGTATCTGACGACTAGGGGTCGCAAGGAGGCCTCGGTACGCAGTGACCAGTCCTTCGGCCGTTGAGTCCCAGGTGTAAATTGAACCGGCACGAAGCCGGGTGCTCGTCTGTCGAATGGCGAGATCGTGGTCGTCCAAAAGTCTCTGCGCCGCCGACGCAAGTGACTGTGGCCTCCAGTCGGCTGCAGAAACAGGTATCTCGCCCGACAATTCTCTGAAGGGGCCATAGTTCACGGTCAATGCCGGCGTACCAAACCGTGCCGCCTCAAAAGGAACCAAGCCAAAGCCTTCGGCCGAGCTCGTGCATAATACAAGGGCGGAATGGCGAAGCAGCCAGTTCCTCTCGACCGAAGTGACCTCCGGAAGCGTGAATAGTCCTTCGGATGGCATCCATTCGGCCTCGAGCGCACGTGAGGTCCCAAACGGAACGGCTCCTCCGGCCATAACCAAAGCGTGCTTCAGTCCGCGTCTTCTAAGCTCCTTCCATGTTGCCAACGCAATATCACGATTTCGGCATGCATAGTTGGTGCCGAGGCAAAGAAGGAAATCGACGGAATCGAACCCCCGTTGAATCAATTCACTTGGTATCTCCTCGTCTTCTGTGCCCGTAAGGTGGTCCGTACCCAACGGCACCGTGAAAACCCGTGACGACTCGATGGGTAGGTGTTCGCGTGACACAATTTCGGCGACATCGTTCGAAATAACGACGATCCCATCCACGATTTGTGCCGACCTGCGTATGCACTCCCTATATGCGAGCCATCCATCCAGCGTGCGGAAGTAGTCCCCTACATCGAAGGCGATGAGGTCTTGTATCGTGAGGACAACCCGATCCGCGACGCTCCGCCATTGATCCACCGAGTAGTACCCGGTGCCTGGGATAACAGGAGTATGAGCAATGTCAACTCGTCCGAAGACAGACAACTCGCCCAGAGTCACAATCTCTGTTTGTATTTTGGGACTCGACAGCGCACGCCGCGTGTATAGACCCACCTCAGCGGGCAGGGCAACACATAACTCTCTCACGTCGTCTCGTCTCGCCAACGCCTCTATCATTGAGAGCGTGGCTACTTGGCTGCCCTGTTCCTTCGAGCTGAGACAGTTTCCGTCGATGAGGATGCGTAGACCCTGCACCTTCACGCGAGCGACATTGTGTCCAAGGGCCAAGCTTGAGTGCTCAACGGCACTTTCAAGCGCCATGAACGAGCTAGCTTGGTAATGTCGCTGGTAGAGCCATTTCTCGTCCTCCTCAGCCAAGTCCGAAGGGGGCGGTGCGACCCACGGCTCGACATCCCACTTTCGGGTGTTGAGATCTGAGGGGCGAAGTACGTAAGTTCCGCAATCGACCAGTGCTGCAAATCCCCTGAGTCTTGCCGTCAGGGACAGGTCGGCTATGACGGGGGCTAGTCCACCGGACGGGGCATCTGCCAACGTATCGATCACGCCGAGCGCTGTCCGCGACACCAGGACTACACTGCCCACCGCAAGAGGCACGTTGGCGAGGGTCGGCGGAGGAGTCAGCGACCGAAGTCGTCTGGTGATTGAAAGCTCGTCGTGACCTGCCATGGTCACGGGGTCAGCATGATTGCGATATGGAAAGCTCAATAATCCCGCGTCATTGCTGAAAAATGACACCGTCGCGATACGGGGGTCTGCTTCGACTGCATTGAGAGCGAGATCGAGGAAACCAGGCGGCGGAGCGATCCCTCCCGAGATAGCCAGTATATGCGCGCCGTAACGTTCCCATACCGCGTTGAGAAAGTTCGCAGCTGAGTCTGCTGTGACGAAGTCAGCCCTCAATCCTTCCCCTGTTGCGGGAGATCGCGCGCCCGGACCTCCTAACACAACGCGGATCTGCGCCATCCTGGTGAGGAGTCTTGTGGTTACAATCCACCAGTCGTCCAACGGCTCAGAAGCGTAGAGAGCGGCCACAACGGCTTCGTAGGTTGCCGGTGTGTCTGAGGAGGAGCTATTCATGGAACCCTCCGTCTGCGTAGGTAACGGAGGGACGTTACCCAAAAAGGGACCTTGGTGCGGTAAGGGAATCACGTCCGCGCAAGAAATCCTCGAGAGGGCTCGGCTCCGCTTGGAGGTGTCTCAAACATCTCACGTCCTTCGCGCTCGCCGGCTGCGTCCGGTGGTGCGTGTTCCCCGTTCTTCGATCCAATCGCCTTATCGCGATGGAGGATTCCTTCGAGCCACAGCGGCCTGTCGGACCGGCACCGCGTATGAAAGGACCGGCGCAACACCCCCTCGGGTCGTCGCTAGGATCACCGCGGTGACCCACAGGTGCGGCGCGGCTGCGGTTGGCTTCGTGCGCGACGGTCAGGCGTTTGATCAAACTATGCTGCCCGGCCGACGGCACTAGCGAAGCCGTCATGGCGATGGCCCCGCCGTTACGCACGTGACGACGACTCCAGGAGCGATGTCAAGGCCCTCAGTAGCTACGGCCGCGCGGGCGGCCCCTGCTGCGAGACGGGCACGGTTGGGCGTCCTTGCTGGCTCGCAGGCCCGCCGGCTTCCTCTTGCCGCCGCCGTCTTGAGCGCCGCGTCCAGCCTCGTCCTCGTGTTGGCCGTACGGATCCTTCTTCCTCCGCACGAGAGCCTCTCGCACGTCCTCATGATGTGGGACGCCGCCTGGTACCGAGGGATCGCCCTCTACGGCTACTCCTGGAATCCGCACAGCGCCGCCCAGCAGAACCCGAATTTCTTCCCGCTCTACCCCCTCTTCGAGCGCTACGCGCACGCTCTCACCGGCCTTTCAATCGATGCCGTCGCCATCGGCTCGAGCATCCTGTTCCAAGCTGTCGCGGCCGCGCTGCTCGCCTTGATCGCACGAGGACAGGGCGCAACTGACCGGCACGCCCTGCTGTGGGTCACGCTCTTCCTCGTGAGCCCACCCGCCGTCTTCGACATCATGGGCTACTACAGCGCGCTGTTCTGCGTGCTGTGCTTTCTCGCGCTCCTCTTCGCACAACGCCACAGGCCCTGGCTCGGGGCGCTTGCGATCGGGCTTGCGAGCGGGATGAACCCGCTCGGCATCGCCTTTGCCGGTGGCTTCGTCGTGTGGTCGATGATCGATCTCGTCTCGAGCAGGTCGGTCACCTTCCGCTCGATCGGCGTGCTGGCCGGGCAAGCGCTCGTGAGCGTGACCGGGCTGCTCGGGTACGCCCTCTACCTGCTCGTTCGCTTCGGCGACCCGCTGGTCTTCTACCAGGCGGCGAGAGCGTGGTCGGTACCGCTCGCTGCTCAAACGCTGCTCACTCGCATCGCCACCTTCCAGCCCGTGCGCTCGTCCTTCACGCAGTGGGCGGCTATGCCGTACGGCTGGAACACGAGCTTTCTGATCGACGCCGTCGTCGCCCTCGTCGTCGTCGCCCTCGTCGTCGCCCTTGCCGCCATGAAGGGGAGATGCCGAACGCTTGGCCTCTGGCTGATCGTCTTCGCCTTCTTGGTCGTGCAGGTGCAGTCGGCCCGGTGGGGTGACGAGATCGGCGCCACTCGTTATCTCCTCCCTGTCGGCTTTGGGGTCGGCGCTATCGCGCCTGTGCGTCGCCTGCTGACGCGCCCCGCCGTGTTTGCAGTCACGATCATTGTCCTCTTGGCCGGCACGGCCGTGTTCCTGCAGCATCTTGTGACGGGGCAATGGATCGACTGAGGCGAGCTCGCGCCGTTGGGACCTGCGTGCTCATCGCAGCCGCCATCCATGAGGACGACGACGCCGAACCGTTACCCGGCGTCGTCGACTGCGTCCTTCGGCGGCAGCTTCTGGCCTCCGTCTAACGAAGTCGGGCTACCAGCGCCGTGAGTACGCGGGCGCCTTGGTGTGTTGACCGGACCTTCCAGGCAGCGTCGTCGACGGGTTCCTCGGCGTTTGCGGACTGGCCGCGGAGTGGGCTCAACCCGCCTTTCACCTCCCGCCCGGTTCGCCGGGTCGGGGGCTTGGTGGGTCGCCGTTGACGGTGAGTCGTTCAAGGCAGCAGTTCAACGATCCTTGTTACAAATCGTTCATGGGCTCTCCGGACGCTCGCAGCAGCAGCGGTCGCAAGCCGATCGCGTTCAGCCGGATCCGACAGGGCCAAGAGGGCGTCTTTCCAGGCTTCCACCGGTGCGTCGGGAGCAACCAGCAAGCCGGTCACGCCATGCTCGATCTGCTCGGGAATGCCGCCGACGGCCGAAGCGATCACGGGCGAGCCAAGCGCCTGGGCGAGCACGACGGCTGCACTTTGGGAGGCTCGGACATACGGCAACAATGTGGCGTCTGATCCCGCCACGGTTGCGACGAGTTCGGCTGGATCGAGGAAACGCCCTACCGTCTCCGCGCCGGTCGCTCTCGCTGGAGCCCCCTTGCCCACGAGAGCAAAGCGCCATCCGGGCACGGTCCGCTCGGCCAGTCCCTGCACGGTGGCCGACCCCTTGTAGTCACGATGCAGATTCCCGAAGTGCAAGGCCACGGGCACGTCACTCGGAGCCAGGACGGACGGCGCCGTGCCGAGGAGGTCAAGGAGGCCAAGCGGGAGCGGGAGAGGAACGACCTCAATGTCCCTGCGACCCGTACGTCGGAAAAGCTCCTCAGCAACGAAGCTCGAGTGGGCGATCACGATGTCTGCAGAACGTACGAGCCTCACGTACGATCTCGTCTTTCCTGGCGAGCGGCGCGTAACCGTGGACTCGTGTGCCACGAGGACAACGGGATTGCCGCCACCTCGAGCACTCCTTGCGAGCCGCAATTCGAGCTGGGGCAGCACCGAACCCTGCAGGACGACCGTGCACTTCGTCCGCTCCCGAACGGCCCTAATTGCCGCTCGGACGACCTCCGCGTGCCCGATGAGGGCGCCTCCTCGTGCTCCCGCTCCGATCCGGTCAGGCACCAAGCGGTCGAGCTCTCGTCCTGCCCGGGTGACGACGCTCGTTGCCTGGCCGCGAACGGCGCGTTCCCGCACCCATGCCTCCGTCGTGTGAGCGATCCCACCGCGGCCGAGCCAATCGACGATAACCACCATCTCTCGGCTCTGGGACGGATCGTGCACACGCAGGACGCTACGCGGTGACAGATCGCCAAGGCGCGATCCACACTCCGAAAGATGCCACGATGTGCGTGGTGAGCCGCAGGATGACGTCGTCACAGACCCACAGTGGAGCCGCCGCTGTCCGCCTCGCGAACGCCTCCTGAGCGCGAGCACGACTTGAGCGACCCGCGTCTGCAAACTCGCCGCATCGCCTTCGGGACGACGGCACGCCTGGTCGGGAGAACGCTCGGAGCGATCATCTCCCTCCTCGCCCTCCGGGAGGCGACCCGATTCTTCGGTCCCGTCCAGTGGGGGCCGATCACGGCGGCGCTGGCGTGGTTCACGGTCTTTTCCTACCTCGGTAGTCCGGGTTTGGCGACCCTGACGATGCGTGAGATTGCTCGTCCCCGAGCTGACGTCGGCTCAGTATTCGGGCGGGCACTCGAAGCCACGCTGATGGTCTCCCTGGGCGCTGCGCTCGTTTCCCTGGTGCTCGCGCTACCCGTCTATTGGGGCAGGAGCATCACGCTGTCGATGGTGTTGATCCTTGCCCCAGGGGTACCCCTGACGGCGCTCTTCCTGACGAGTGGCTCGGTACTCGTGGGCACGCGGCGCAGCGGCGCACGCGCCCTGTTGGACCTGGTGTCGAGCCTTTTCCTGCTCGGGGCAACTCTCTTCGTCGTCGATACGCAGTTACGGCCTCGGGGCTATGCGGTGGCCTTCGTGGTATCCCTGGCTGCGACCGCCTTAGTCGCCGTCGGGCTGGCGGTCAGCGCCGTTCGTCCAAAGTTCAACGGCACACGAGAAGAGCTCGTGGGCATGCTACGTGCGTCGCTGCCCCTTGGTCAGTTCGACTTGTTCGCTGTCGTCTACGCCCGCGCCGACAGCATTATGCTCTTCTTGATAAAGGGGAGCCGCCCGACGGCGTTGTACGGCTTGGCCTTTCAGGTCGCCACGTTTCTCTTTGCTCTGCCCGCCCTGTTGGCGAACACGGTCCTACCCGACTTCATGAGCGAGAGCACCGAACGTCGTCACTTCCTCGCTCGCCGGGCTCTGGACGTGCTCTTGACCGTTTCGCTGCCACTGCCGGTCTTCGGATTTCTTTTCGCCCGACCTTTCGTCATCTGGCTGGCCGGAAAGGGCTTCAGCCGGGCCGGACCACTGCTGGCAATCCTGACGATCGCTGCCGCCATTGCCCTCGTGAACGGATACCTCTTCCAGATGGCCGTCTACGCGGGCGCAGAGAAGGGTCTGTGGCGGGCAGTCGGAGTCGTGACCGCAGCCAATCTCGCAGCAAACGCCGTGGCCGTCACCGTGTGGGGCGCCCCGGGCGCTGCCGTCGTAATGATATTGAGTGAAGCCGTTGGTCTCGGTCTTTACTGGCGCGTGTATCGAGCCACGATGCCGAGTCCGCTCGGTCGCCGATACCCCCTGTCAGTAGTTCTGGCCACCCTTGGGCTCATCGGTATCTGGTGGGCCCTTCACGTCGGGCTCGGGC
>DASPSK010000313.1:0-2031 GCA_035623975.1 Acidimicrobiales bacterium
TCCCGCAGTGCGCGCACATAGGGTGACATCGACACATCGGGAAAGCTAGTTCTCGCTCGCCTGCGTCTCGGTGCCGCGCGGATCAGGCTCTAGGCTCGGCTTCGGTGACCGAGAACCACCTCTCCCCGGCCATCGGACGAATCGTCACCGACGTCCGCCGGCTGGAGGATGCCGACGGCCGCTTGCCGCTCCCCGATATGAGCGCCTGGAACATTTTCCCTTTCGAGGGTGCCCTCCGAGTGAAGCCGTTGCAGGACCCCGTGTTCCCGGAGCCAGCCCGGGCGGGCGAGCCGGGTGGGCGTACGTGTTTTGAGTGCGCGGCGCCCGGCGGACGTCCTGCTGGAGGCCGCCCACTGGCGCCTCCCGGATCTCGGGGCCTCGCTGCGTGCCGGCGGTCGTGCTTCTCGAGACGGTCGAACACGTCGACCTCGACAGCCTGCTGCACGAACGAGCGCTCGAGCTCGGGGTTCTCACGTGCCGCATCGAGCGGGCCGTTCGGTCAGTGGACGGCGTCGGCCGCGTGCACGTCTGCCGGTACGGCGACGGGGTGCGCCCACTTCCACCTCTGGTTCTCCGCTCGACCGGCCGGCCTCGTGCAGACACGTGGGTCATGCCTCACGCTCTGGGAAGACGTGCTTCCGAAGCGCTCCCCGCAGGAATGGCAGGCGAACCTCGCCCTCGTTCGCGACGCTCTTGTCGCCGATGGTGGGCTCGTCGTATAGCGCTCGAGGAGCTGGAAAGACCATGGAAAGCCGCCGGATAGACCGTCGCCAGTTCCTCGGGACCGCTGCCGCCGCTGGTGGTGCCAGCGCGGCCGGCGCCCTCCTGTCGGCGTGTTCGCCAACCGCGAAGACCGTGCAGCGGCTCGCAAAGGTGAAGCCAGCTGGCTCTGATCTCGGAGCGATCGAGCACGTCGTCATGCTCATGCAGGAGAACCGCTCGTTCGACCACTACTTCGGTACGTACAAGGGCGTGCGCGGGTTCGACGATCACCCGGCCGGTGACCCGGGCGTGTTCGCACAACCCTGGCCGTCCAACACGAAGCTGCCTCCGCTCGGCCACCTTCTCCCCTTCCACCTCGACACCGCCAGCACCGACTCTGAGTGCACCTTCGATCTCTCGCACGCCTGGCCGGCACAGCACGCATGTTGGGACGGCGGAACGATGAGCGCCTTCGTCACGACGCACACCTCGGCCGCCTACGAGGGCCCCCAGAACGGCGTGCTCACGATGGGCTACTACACACGAGCGGACCTGCCGTTCTATTACGCGCTGGCCGATGCCTTCACACTGTGCGACGCCTACCACTGCTCTGTACTCGGGCCGACGGATCCGAACCGGCTCTTCTGGATGTCCGCCACTAACGATCCTGCGGGCCAGGCCGGCGGTCCGATCATCCTGACGGACGAGCTCGAGTCCGCCAAGTGGACGGTGTCATGGTTGACCATGCCGGAGGTCCTCGAGGAGTACGGGATCTCGTGGCGCGTGTACAACCCGCCCGGCTCGGCCTACGCGCCCGAGAGTGGCCTCTCGATGGCCGTCTCGAACAATCGGCTGCTGTACTTCCGCCAGTACCGAGATCCAAACACGCGCCTCCACCAGGCCGCCTTTGCTTCGACGTTCCCGGGAGACTTTGCCCGCGACGTCGCCAGCGGCGACCTGCCGGCTGTCTCCTGGCTGGTGGCGCCGACGGTGCCACAAGATCTCTCTGAGCACCCTCCAGCCCCGCCCGCCCGTGGCGAGTATTACACCCACCTCCTGCTCAAGATGCTGGCCTCGAGTCCGCGGCTGTGGGCAAAGACCGTGTTGTTCCTCTCCTACGACGAGAACGACGGCTTCTTCGATCACGTCGCCCCGCCCACGCCTCCAGTCGGCACGCCCGGCGAGTACCTCACCGTCGATCCCCTGCCCGACTCGGCGGGTGGTGTCGCCGGGCCTATCGGGCTTGGGATCAGGGTCCCCATGCTCGTCGTCTCACCCTTCTCGCGGGGCGGGCACGTGTTCTCGGAGGTGTCAGATCACACGTCCCAG
>DASPSK010000340.1:0-23267 GCA_035623975.1 Acidimicrobiales bacterium
GCCCACCGGGTCGTCGACGCCTGCTACCGCTCGGCTGCCGCCGGCGGCGTGCCCGTCAGCCCAACGAACTGAGGCGGGCAACTCCCTGCAAGATGATCTCGAGCCCGAGCTCGAACCGCTCGTCGTGCCCGATCCCCGCCATCTCGTCCCGCAAGAAGGCAATGTGAGGGAAGCGATCGCCCGGTAGCGTCTCCAAGTAGGAGCTGAACTGGCTGATGCTCTCCTCGCCTGCCTCGTCGTGCTCCCGGAGGCTTTCCTCGAGGGTGAAGGCGGCGATGTAGAGCCCGAGGAGGTCGCCGAGGTAGGCGGCGAGGCGGTCGGGCACGCCGGCATCGGCCAGGAACGCCAGCAGCTGCTCGAGCATCGTGACGAAACTCGGCCCGACAGGGACTCGTCCGAGCATCACCTGGGCGAGGTCCCGGTGGCTGCGCAGGCGATCTCGCATATCGCGAGACATCTGCTTTATCTGCTCGGGCCAGTCGTCGGCGTCGGCCTTCGGCACCGTCATGCCGTCGAACACCCGATCGACGATGAGCTCCAGCAGCTGCCGCTTGTTGGTGACATGGCTGTAGAGAGCGCCGGCGCTCGCCTCGAGGCGGTTGGCGACCTTGCGCATCGTCAGGCCCTCGAGGCCCTCGGAATCAATGATCGCCAAGGCAGCTCGCACGATGGTCTCCCGCGTGAGCGGCGGGCGACGCGGCGGCTCACGCAGCTCACGCCACCAGGGAGGGGGGGGAGCGCTCGTCGCCCAGCCGGTCACACGGCTTCGCAGGGGCATGCGCCGTGCGTCATCGGTGCCGGTGCGGTCGCTCGACTTGCCCACAGACTAAACATTGTACTTGACATGATCAGCGTTCGCCCACTAAACAATGTTCAGAACCCGAAGCCATCTCGCGTCTCCCGACTCACTCGCCCCGAAGGAGCAGCGGCAGCATGGCCAACGCCATCGAAGCAACCGACCTCGTCAAGACGTTCAAAGGCGGCGTGCGCGCTCTCGAAGGCGTCTCCCTCACCGTGGAGGAAGGGACGGTGTTCGGGCTCCTCGGACCAAACGGCGCCGGCAAGACGACGGCCGTGCGCATTCTCACCACCATCTTGCAACCCGACTCCGGCTCCGGCCGCGTGCTCGGCCACGACGTCGTGCACGAGGCGCCCGCCGTACGGACCTGCATCGGGCTGGCCGGGCAGTATGCCGCCGTGGACGAGAACCTCACGGGCCGGGAGAACATTCGCCTCGTCGGACAGCTCAGCCACTTGACGCGCAAGGTGGCCTCGGCCCGAGCCGACGAACTGCTCGAGCGCTTCGAGCTCACCGACGCCGCCAACCGCCCGGTGAAGACGTACTCGGGTGGCATGCGGCGGCGCCTCGACTTGGCGGCGGCCCTCGTGGACCGGCCCCCGGTGCTGTTCCTCGACGAGCCCACGACGGGACTCGACCCCTACAGCAGGGTGGCTCTCTGGAGTGTCATCGGGGAGCTGACAGGAGCGGGCGCCACGGTGCTCCTCACCACCCAGTATCTCGAGGAGGCGGACCGTCTGGCTGATCGTCTCGCCGTTGTCGACCACGGCAAGGTGATCGCCGAAGGCACCTCCGGGGAGCTGAAGGCGAGCCTTGGCGCCACCGTGCTCGATCTCAACATGGGCGACAGCGAGCGAGCGGCCCGAGCCCTCCATCTCCTCGCCGCCCGCTGGCCCCGCGAACCGGTCCTCGCCGGCACCACCGTCGAGCTGCAGCTCGATGGTGGTGCTCGCATGGTCACCGAGGCGCTCGGCCTGCTCGACGAAGCAGATCTCATTCCGACCACGCTGGCGATGCGTGAACCGAGTCTCGACGACGTCTTCCTGGCCCTCACCGGTCATGGAGCCGAGTCAGATGGAACGGAGGCGATGAATTGAGCACCGTGGCTGTGACCGCCCAGCTGGACACGCCGGTTCAGGTGGCGAAGACGACACCGTGGAGGGCCCTCCTCGATGCACTCGTCGTGATGGAACGCAACCTCATCGCGTACACGCGGATACCCGACGCGCTCTTCTTCCTGAGCGTCCAGCCGGTGATGTTCGTGCTGTTGTTCCGCTATGTCTTCGGCGGCGCCATCAAGGTCGTCGGGATCCGTGGCGGGTACGTCAACTACCTCATGCCGGGCATCTTCGTGCAGACGGTCTGCTTCGGTTCGGTATCGACGAGCATCGGGTTGGCGGAGGATCTCCAGAAGGGGATCATCGAACGATTCAAGGCGCTCCCGATGGCTCGTTCGGCCGTGCTCGGCGGCCGCACGCTCGCCGACCTCGTGCGCAACGTCCTCGTCGTTGCCATCATCACCGGCGTTGGCTATGCCGTCGGCTTTCGCGTCGAGGGCATCGCCGGTTTCTTCGCCGGACTCGGCTTGCTGCTGCTGTTCGCCTACTGCCTGTCCTGGGGCTTTGCTGTCATCGGACTGTCGGCCGCCAATGCCGAGACGGCACAGGTGATGGCGTTTCCTGTGCTCTTCCCCCTCACGTTCGCGGCAGGGACGTTCGTGCCAGTGTCGTCGATGCCGGGATGGCTGCAGGGTTTCGCCAAGTACCAGCCGGTGGGCGAGGTGGTATCGGCCGCCCGCTCCCTCATGGTGGGCGGCCCAGGCCCGGCCGCCGACCACGTCATCGCCACGCTGCTGTGGTGCGCCGGCGTCCTCGGGATCCTGGCGCCCATGGCCGTGTGGAGGTACCGGACGCGAACGTCCTAGGGCTCAGGGCAGCTGGTAGTTGGGGGCTTCCTTCGTGATCACGACATCGTGGGGGTGGCTCTCCCGCAAGCTCGCCGGCGAGACCCGCATGAACTGGCCATGCTGCTGTAGCTCGGCGACGCTGCGCGCCCCGCAGTAGCCCATGGCCTGGCGGAGGCCCCCGACCATCTGGTGGAGCACGATCCCGAGCGGGCCCTTGTAAGGGACGCGGCCCTCGATGCCCTCGGGCACGAGCTTGCCGCTCTCGACGCTGCCTTGGAAGTAGCGGTCCTTCGAGAACGAACGGCCCTGCATGGCGCCGAGCGATCCCATGCCTCGGTACTCCTTGTAGCGCTCGCCCTGTTGCATGACGATGTCGCCCGGCGACTCGTCGACGCCGGCGAGGGCATTACCGAGCATGACGGTGGAGGCGCCGGCGGCGAGCGCCTTGGCCACGTCGCCCGAGAACTGCACGCCGCCGTCGGCCACGACGGGCACGCCCCGCGGGTTCGCCACGCTGGCGCAGTCGAAGATCGCCGTGATCTGGGGTACGCCGATGCCGGCGATGACCCTTGTGGTGCAGATCGAGCCCGGACCGATCCCAACCTTGACGGCGTCGGCGCCGGCGTCGATGAGCGCCACGGTGGCTTCGGCGGTGGCGACGTTGCCGGCGACGATGTCGATCTCGAAGTTCGCCCGCATCTTGGCCACCGTGTCGATGACGCTGCGGGCGTGCCCGTGAGCGGTGTCGACGACGATGACATCCACCCCGGCGACGACGAGGGCCTCCATCCGCTCGAGGGCATCAGGCCCGGTGCCGACGGCGGCCGCCACACGCAAACGCCCACCGTCATCCTTGGTCGCTCTCGGGTAGTCGATGCGCTTCTGGATGTCCTTCACCGTGATGAGGCCGTGAAGGGTGCCGTCGCTCTCGACGATGGGGAGTTTCTCGATGCGGTGGCGTCGGAGAATGACCTGAGCGGTCTCGAGCGTCGTTCCGACGGGCGCGGTCACGAGGCCACTGGAAGTCATGACGGCCGCCACCGGCTCGTTCCTCCGCTCGACGAAACGCAGGTCCCGGTTCGTCACTATCCCCACGAGACGGCCACCGCTGTCGATGACCGGTACGCCGGAAACGTGGTACTGGGCCATGAGGTTCACGGCGTCGGCGATCGAGGTCATGGGCGTCACGGTGACGGGGTTCGTGATCATGCCCGCCTCGGAGCGCTTCACACGGTCGACTTCGGCCGCCTGGTCGGCGATCGAGAGGTTGCGGTGGACGACGCCGATGCCGCCTTCGCGCGCCATGGCGATGGCGAGCCGGGACTCCGTCACGGTGTCCATCGCAGCCGACACGAGCGGGACGGCCAACGAGATGTTGCGGGTCAGGCGGCTCGCCGTCGAGGCCTCAGAGGGAAGTATCTCCGAGGCGGCCGGCACGAGAAGCACGTCATCGAAGGTGAGGCCCTCGCGCCCGAACTTGTCGGCGAATGACGGGAAGGGCGCTCTCGCGTCGGGCTCCATATCACATCTTACGCGTGGGGACGCCTGACGGTCCGCCGCATGGTCGGGCTCGGTGTGCTCGCCCGCTGTTCGCCCTGGGCGCCCTGGGCGCCCTGATCACCCTCGGCGCGCCCTGGGGAATGACACCGGTAGGCGAACCGGTACGAGCTGAGTGCACGTTCGCCGCGTGCGCGCCGAGACAGAGCGACTCCTCCGCGATCTCACCGGCAAGGCCAGGCTCGGCCTTGTCACCCGGGCTGACATGCTCGCTGTCTCGGCGCCTCGGAGCTGGCTCCGATCCCAGCTGAAGACGGGGACACTCCGGCAGATGGAGGCTGACGTGTTCGCCCTCAGCGGATCATGGGACGGCGCCCAGCCGCCCTGGGGCGTGGAAGCGCTCGCCGCCTGCCTACAGAGGGGACCGGAGGCGAGGCTGGGCTTCGCCAGCGCCGCCCGGATCTGGGGTCTGGCGGATGGTCAGAGCGCCCCCGGAGACCGCTTCCATGTCCTCGTGCCGTTGTCCCGAGCCTTCCGGACGACCTACAGGGTGCAGGTCCACCGAACCAGGCGCCTGACGGCGAGAGACGTCACCTCCTTCGCCGAATTACCGGTGACGACCGTCGCCCGCACGCTGATCGATCTCGCCGCCTCGATGACGGCCGCTTCGGTGGAGGTCGTCGTCGACGATGCGCTCGTCCGAGGTCTCACGACCGTGCCGTTGCTCTCCGGCGCGCTGAACCGAAACGCCCATCAGGGCTGCAGCGGCGCTCCTCTCGTGCGAGAGGCGCTCTCGCTGTGGGGCGTCGGGCCCGTCGAGAGCCACGCCGAGGCGGAGGTGCTGCGGTGGCTCCTCTCGGTAGGCGTGCCCGAGCCGGTCCGCCAACTGGCCGTCGCGGGCGCCGATGGCAGGCGCTTTCGCGTCGATCTGGCATGGCCGCAGTCGCGTGTGGCGCTCGAGGTCGACGGATACGCGCACCATCACGGTCCGCGAAAGCTGTCCGCTGATCACGAGCGGCGATCGGTCCTGGCCTCGCTGGGTTGGAACGTCCTGACGACGACGTCGGCGGAGGTACGGCGCGGGGGCAGCAGCCTCCTTGCCGCCCTGCGGACCCTGGGCGTCCTCGGCGTCGCCGGCGTCGGCGCCGGTGAGGCGGCCGGTGCCGGTTCAAGAGCTGGGCGCCGTCCCCCTCAAGCGGCCCGCCGGCGTGCCGCACTGCCTTCGGGGCCCCGGGCTGGCGTCGGACGGTCGTGAGGCGTCTCGCGTGGGCCGATCTGAGAGTGCGCGCGCGGCCCTGCCGCCCTCGCTGGCTGTATGCGGTCCCGCCGGGCGCACAGAAAGCGCCAAGAAACCCGCCCGGGCCGGATCTGAGCGCGGGCTGCGACCGTGCAGGCCCCGAGCGGTCGCCCTGGGCGCACGGAACGACCTCCTCGGCTCCATGGGGCCCGTTCTGAGTGCGCAGCGCGACCGTGCAGGCCCCATGCGATCGCCCTGGGCGCACGGAACGACCTCCTGGGCTCCATGGACGCGATCTGAGTGCGCAGCGCGACCGTGCGGGCCCTCGGCGCGCGGACCGGGGCAGCCGCTCGCCAGGCCGGCCTTGCCTCGGCCTCAGCCCCCGAAAATGCGCAGCCACTCCTCGGCGCTGCGAGGTGCCAACACCGGGTTCCAGCGCTTGGTCTCCCCGAGACTGGCGTACGGCTCCTCCGAGTAGAGGTGTCCCGGGTAGACGACAGTGTCGTCGGGGAGGCGGGCGAGCCGGTTCACGAGGCTGTCGTACATGGCCGCCGGGTCGCTCCCGGGCAAGTCCGTGCGGCCGCAGCCGTTGAGGAAGAGGGTGTCACCGGCGACGAGACGCCCGTCCACGAGGAAGCACTGGCTTCCCGGCGTGTGCCCCGGCGTGTGCAGCAGGCGGATCGAGATGCCACCCACCTCGACGACGTCGTCGGCATCGTGCTCGACGAGGTCGGCGGCTCCTATCCCGGCGGCGCGAACCACCCAGCGTGCCTCGTCCCGTTGCACGTGGACCGGCACCGACACCCGCTCGAGGAGGTCGGCGACGCCCGGGATGGAGTAGCTGCCGAAGAGGTTCCCGCCGACGTGATCGGCGTGGTAGTGGGTGGCGAGGACGCCGACGAGCCGCATGCCGTCGGCTTCGAGGAGGTCGACGATCTCGCCGGGTGCATACGCCGGGTCCACGGCCACCGCCTCCCGGCTCTCCCGGTCGCCGATCAGGTAGACGAAGTTGACCATCTGCCGGGCGACCCGGTCATCGGCGGCGATGTCTCGGCCGGCGAGGAGCTGACGGAAGTAGAGCCGGCCCCTCGCCTGCGGCGTCGACTCGTTGTGCTCAGCGTCCCTGCTCATCGTTCGCCTCCGTGATCGCCCTCGTGCCCACCCGCCTCGACGGGGTGGCGCCGACCAGCCATGCTGCCAGTGCCTCGGCGCCCTCGACCAGGTGGGGCCCTGGTCTCGAGAACCAGATTCTGCCGTCGAAGGCCACGATGCGGGCCCGCCTCACTCCGTCCCGGCCCCCCGCCATCTCACAGAACCTCCGCCCCGCCGCCTCCGCCGCCGGCAGGTCGAGCCCGCAGGGTGCGACGACGATCAGGTCTGGTTCGGAGCCGGCGAGCTCCTCGAGGGTGGTCGCACGGGAGCGAGCCCCGGCCGACGCGAGCACCGGCTCGCCGCCCGCAGCCCGTACGACATCCGGCACCCAGTTACCGGCGATGTAGGGCGGTTCGACCCAGTCGAGCACCGCTACGCGGGGCTGGGCGGAGACAGCCGGAAGCGGCGCCACGGCTGCAAGGCGGGCACGACACGATGCCTCCAACGCCGTGCCGGCGGCAGCCAGGCCGAGCGCCCGCCCCACGGTCGAGAACGTGGCGAGGACATCGTCGAGGTTCCCGGGGTCGAGGGAGACCACCTGGCACTGGACTCCGAGCTTCGCCAAGGCGGCCGTCACCTCGGAGGAGGGGAGGGCGCAGACGGCGCAGTTGTCCTGAGCGAAGACCACGTCGGGGGAGAGCGCCACCACCTGCTCGACGTCGAGGGAGTAGAGGGGCCCACCGGTGGCCATGCGCCCGTGAACGGCGGCGTCGAGGCCGGCTGGGTCGTGGGTGGCCATCGCCGGGTCGATGAGCGGCCGCGTCACCACGGGTCGCGGTGCCGAGGCATCCGGCTGGTCGCAGTCGGCGCTGATCCCGACGAGCGAGTCGGCCGCCCCGAGCGCCACGACGATGTCGGTGGCGGACGGCACGAGCGAGACAGCACGCCGCACCGTTACGGACCTCCCCCTGGCACCGGGCGGAGGCCTCAGGCGCCCAAGACCCGACCGTGCTTCGAGCCCGCCGGCTCCCAGGCGGCGAGGTCCTGCAGCCGGTCGTCGTTCGAGAACACCTCTACGAGGGGCACGTCGAGACCGAGGCGACGCTGCAGCCGCTCGATGGCGAGCTCCTGGTCCCAGAGGACGAGGGTGACGGCGACGCCGCCCTCACCCGCCCGTGCGGTGCGGCCGGAGCGGTGCAGGTACCCCTTGTGGTCCTCTGGCGGGTCGAAATGAACGACGACGTCGACGCCCTCGATGTCGAGGCCGCGGGCGGCGACGTCGGTGGCAACGAGCGCCGGCAGCTTCCCGGCCGTGAAGCGGTCGAGCGCCTGCTCGCGGGCCGACTGGCGGAGGTCGCCATGGATGGCCTCGGCGCGCACACCCTCGGCGCGCAGGTCGGCCACCAGGCGGTCGGCCCCCCGTTTGGTGCGCACGAAACAGAGCGCTTTGTCCGCCCCCCGGATGATGGCGGCGCACACCTTGGCCTTGTCGAGCTGGTGCACCTTCAAGAAACGATGCTGCATCTCGGCCACCGTCAACTGCCGCTCCTTCACCTCGTGAAGGACGGGATCCCGGAGGTGGCGGCGCACGACCTGGTCGACGGCCGAGTCGAGCGTGGCCGAGAAGAGGAGCGTCTGGCGATCGGACGGCATCTTGCGCAGCAGCCACTCGACCTGCGGCAAGAAACCCATGTCGGCCATCCGGTCCGCCTCGTCCACCACGAGCGTCGTCACCGCCGCCAGGCTCACGCTGCCGCGGTCGACGAAGTCGATGAGGCGCCCCGGTGTGGCGACGACGACATCGACGCCGCGGGCGAGGCGTTTCATCTGGCGGTCGAGGTCGCTGCCGCCGTAGACCACCGCCACCCGGAGGTCGACTGCTTTCGCGAGCGGTTCGAGCACGTCGGCGACCTGGACGGCGAGCTCGCGGGTGGGCACGAGCACGAGCGAGACCGGCGCGCCCGGCTGGGCTCGCTTCGTCTGCATCAACAGGGGAAGCCCGAAGGCCAGCGTCTTGCCCGAGCCGGTCTTCGCCTTGCCGCAGACGTCCCTGCCGGCGAGGGCGTCGGCGATCGTCAGCTCCTGGACGGGAAACGGCGACACGATCCCCTGTTCCGACAGGGCCGCCGCCAGCTCAGGCCACACGCCGAGAGAGGAGAAGGTCGTCGAGGAGCTCGAAGTGGTAGGTGCAGAGCTCATGACTATTCTCACTACAGACACTACTGGCGCGCGTGCTCCCTACCGTCGGACCCATGATCCCGCCGTCATCGGCCGCCTGCGGCGGGTCGTGCCGGGGGCAGCGAGGGCAGCCCAGCGGCCAGGCGACGCAGCAGACAAAGGAGCAGCCGCATGGCTCACCTCGAGACCGGCGACCGGGCGCCCGACTTCGCCCTTCCCGACGAGAACGGCGACATCGTCCGGCTCTCCGACTTCGCCGGACGCAGCGTCGTCGTCTACTTCTACCCCGCGGACGACACCCCCGGCTGCACGAAGGAGGCCTGCCAGTTCTCGGAGCGTTTTGACGGTTTCTCGACGGCCGGCGTCGAGGTCGTCGGCATCTCACCCGACGGCGCGAACAAGCACCGGCGGTTCCGTGAGAAGTACGGGCTCAAGGTGAGGCTCTTGAGCGACCCCTCCCACGAAGTCATGGAGAGCTACGGCGCCTGGGGCGAGAAGGTGCTCTACGGCCGCAAAAGCGTCGGGGTCATTCGCTCCACGATGCTCATCGGGCCGGACGGCCGTGTGCGGCGGGCGTGGTACCACGTGCGTGCCGACGGTCACGCCGAGAAGGTGCTCGCCGCCCTCACCGGCTGAAGGGCGTCGCGGGCCCCACAGGGCGAGTCAGCTCTGCTGGTGATCGGTGGTCGTGGCCGCCGCCAGCACGGCGGCGAGGACGAGCAGGCACACGGCCGCCAGCGCACCGATGGCGAGGGCGGCGAGCCCGAGATCGGAGAGCTCGGGCCGGAGCGCCAGCAGCAGCCAGCCGGTCGAGGCTCCGGCGACTGCGACGAGCCCGACCCAGACGAGGTGCAGGCTCGCCGGACGGCCGAGGTGTCTCCCCCCGCTCACCGGCTCGAGGGCGGCCCCGCCCGCCTCGACGAACACGAGCACGGCGGCGCCCGCCACCGCCGCCAGCACGGCCGCCCCGTTCCGGTGCACGGGCAGGTCGGCGAAGCCGCACGCCCCGGCGAGGCTGAGGGCGGAGACGAGGAAGGCCCGTTCGCTTCTCGCCGCCAGCGCCCCGATGAGAGCGGCGACGGAAGCCGAGGCCGCCAGCACGACGACGATGGTTGTCACCTTGGGGGCGAGCGCCGTCGAGGCCGCTGCCAGGGCGAGGTCGAGCACAAGGGCGAGGGAGGCGGCAAGGGGTGCTGCCCCCCAAGCCGCTCGGAGGCTGGACGCGAGCGGCACTTGAGGGCGGCGCCGCCCCAACCGCGGGCGGCTCGCCGTCATCGTGGCCCGCCGAGGCGGGCGCCGGCGCCCGCTCTACCCCGCAGGGAGCGCCGGAAGGCGGCGATCTCGGCCAGGGCGCCGGCGAGGCCGTCGGGACCTTCGAGCGTGGCAACGGGAACGCCCAGGTGCCAGAACCGCCGACGGATCTCGGTGCGCTCCAACGAGACGATCCGCCGGGCGAGCGATCCGGCCAGGCCGGTGAGCGTCTCCTCCGGCCAGCTGGGCTCGACTTCGACGACGGCGAGGTCGATCCCCCGCGAGCGGAGGGAGGCGAGCGTCGAGGTGAAGCGCGAGTCCCCGAGGGGCGACACGGCCAGCACGAGGCAACCGGCCGGGAAGAGCCGGCGGGGAATGACCTCGGCCGTCTTCCAGGCGTAGGAGAAGTACGCCTCGGAGGAGAGGAGCGATCGGCGGATGCGCTCGAGGTGGGACGGGCCGGTGCCGGGCTCGACCCAGTCGAGGATCCCTCCGAAGGCCACGAGCCCGAGGCGGTCATGGTGGCGGACGTAGGTGTCGGCGAGGCTGGCGGCAATGGCGACGACGGCGGGCAGGAGGGCCTCGCTGAAGGTGTCGACGAGCAGCACGACATCGGTGCTGCGCTCGGGATGGTGCACGTTGATGCAGGTGGTCCCGTGGCGGGCGGTGGCCCGCCAGTTGATCCGGCGCTCGAGAGCACCCACGGACTCCTCGCGAACCTCGGCGAACTCGATCCCGTCGCCCGCCAACCGGGCGACCCGGTCGCCCGCCGTGGCGCGGACCCGCTCGGGGCGGACGAGGGCCCTCAGGGCGAGCGGGACCGGCCGTGACTCGATGGTGACGAGATCGGCGCCCTTGCCCTCTCCGATGAGAGCGGACGAACCGTCGGTCACGCGTACGAGCACGTTGCCGACAGCAAAACGCCCCGCCCGCGCCGCTCGCAGCGTGCACGTGAGCACGTGCGGTCTCGCTCGCCACAGCAGCACGGTCCAGCGGGCATCCCCCTCGCTACCCAGACCGGGGGGCAGGCTGAGGGCGAGATGGCAGACGGAGGTCGTGGTGGAGCTCACCGTCAGGCTCACCTCGATCGGCTCTCCTGGTCCGCTCACGAGCGGCGTGACGCTGAGCTCGATCACCGGTGGGGCAGGGCGCGCCCGCGTGAGGCCGAGCACGGCGGCCAGGGCAAGCGGGGTGGCGAATGCCACGAGGGCCACATCCCCGGTCACGGCGGCGGTGAGCAGGGCGAGGGCGGCCACGACACCCTCTGTCACGACCTTCGCCCCGATGTGCCAGGCGAGGGGTACCGACGACACGGCGGCGGTGGCGTCGTCGCCCACCCCGTTGTCTCGACTGGCCATCTTCACGCCGGAGAGACCACCCCGGCTCCGAAGTCGTCAGGGGCGCCCGTGGGCGGTTCGGACGCGGGCGCCGCCGTCGCCCCGGCGCCGCCCTCGGGCTCGATGGCGACCGGCACCGGCACGGTGGCGAGGCAGCGCCGCACGAGCTCGGCGGGCTGCACGCCCCGGAGCCACATCTCCGGCTGGAGGCACAAGCGGTGAGCGAGGCACGGCTCGGCCACGGCCTTGACGTCGTCGGGCAGCACGTAGTCCCGACCGCACAAGGCGGCGCGCGCCCTCGAGGCCTGCAGGAGCGCCACCGAGGCTCGCGGGCTGGCGCCCACCTGCACGCCGCTCATCTCGCGGGTGGCTCGCACGAGGTCGACGAGGTAGCCGGCCACGGGTTGGGCGATCTCGACGCGCTCGACCGCAGCCTGCATCCTCAGCACCCCGGCCGCGTCGGTGACGGGGCGCAGGCCGGCGTCCTCACGTCCGCGCCGCGCCCTTCGCTGCACGAGCTCCTCCTCGCCCGCCCGGTCCGGGTAGCCGATGCTCACCCGCAGCAGGAAGCGGTCGAGCTGGGCCTCCGGCAGTGGATACGTGCCCTCGTACTCGATGGGGTTCTGCGTGGCGATGACAGCGAAGGGCTCCGGCAAGGCGTGGGTCGTCCCGTCCGCCGTGACCTGGTGCTCCTGCATGGCCTCGAGAAGGGCGGCTTGCGTTTTCGGGGGAGCCCGGTTGATCTCGTCGCCGAGGACGAGGTTGGCGAAGAGGGGGCCGGGACGGAATTCGAGCTCGGCGCGACGGGCGTCATAGAACGACGAGCCCGTGACGTCGGCCGGCATGAGATCGGGCGTGAACTGGATGCGGGAGTAGCTCAGGCCCGTTGCCTGGCAGAGGGAGCGGGCGGCGAGCGTCTTCGCCACCCCGGGGACGTCCTCGAGGAGGATGTGCCCGCCGGCGAGCACGCCGAGGAGCACGAGGCCGACGGCATCTCGCTTGCCGACGATGGCTCGGTCGACTTCGTCGAGGATGGCGGTCGCCAACTCGCCGACCTCGGCGAGCGAGAGCGGGCGGGGCTCGGGCGCAGCCGTCACTGCATCCGCTCCAGTCTCTCCACGAGTTGATCGATCCGCCGCAGCGACACGCCCGGGGCGTTGGGGTCGGCAGGCGGAGGCGTGGCGGGATCGACGAGGGACCACCCGTCGCCGAGCAGCTGCAGCGCGGCGCGACCGTCTGACAGCCTGCAGCCTGCGCGGGCGAGCTTGCCGGCCGCGAGCGCCTGCAGCCGAGAGCGCACGAGCAGGTTGTACGAGCCGATCGTCACCGTGCCAAGTGTGAGGGCCCGCTGCAGGTTCTGAGCCGATTCCACGGCCGGAGCTTGGGGACGAGGCTCTTGGCGGTCATCGACGGCGAGGCGGAGGCGTTCCGGGGCCGCCCGCCCGTCGCCGTTCGATCGCAGCCACCGGAGTGCGGGCACGCAGCCGAGCACGCCGATGAGCCCCGCGAAGGCCCGTTCGGCCGCGCCGGGGTCGGGGAGCCCGAGACCGAGAGCGAGGGCGAGACCACCGGAGGCGACGAGGGCGAGGGCGATCACCCCGGGAGCGGTGCCGACCCGGCGACGCCTCCGTCTCACAGCGGCGACCCCGGCCGGCCCCCGTTCGCGCTCAACCCGAGCGTCGAGGCGCCGCCGACGCCTCTCGCCGGCGGTCCGGAGCCGCCGGCCTCGGGCGCGGCGAGCTCGGCCTGAACCGTGCGGAGGGCGTTGATGGCATCAAAGCGGAGGGTTTCTGCGAAGGGTTTGCTGCTGTAGCGAGCCGTCTCGAACAGAGCGGTCAAGCGGCAGGCGGCCTCTTGCGAGGTTCCGAGAGTGGCGAGGAGTCGCCGGAGGAATTCCGCCGGCGTCTCGTGGCCCCGCCGCTCGGCCCCGGCGTCTGCGGCCGCGTGCGTCATGGCGAGGTAGGCCGCCACGACCGCTCGCCTCGGATCCGTCTCCTCCTCCGGGTCGGGGACCCTCACCGTGGCGAGCGACCGGGCAAGCGGGGAGCGGGGGCCGATGAGGCTGCTGGGCTCGTTGCGGCTGTGAAGTATCCCCGCCAGATTCCAGGCCTTTCCGCCTCGGCGCGCTCGCAGGAAGCTCGAGAGGACGACGACCGCCACGCCGAGGGCGACGAAGCCGAGGGTGGCGAAGGAGGCGGATGGGACGAAGTGGACGATGGATCGGTGCGATCCGGCCGGGGGGAGACGCAACGGGGAGGGGAGGATGCCGGCCGGCTGCTTGCCGGGGTGGTGCCGGTGGAGCAGGAGGATGATCCCGGCGATGACCGGTAGGAGGAGTGCGACCACGACGCTCCGCCGGAAGGTGCTTCGCCGGGCGCCGTCGATGCCCGGCGAGCCCCGGCGCTTCGTTGCCGCCGCGTAGAGGACGGCGGCGCCGAAGACGACGACGAGGAGCCCGACGAGGGTGGCGGCGACCGAGAGGACGACGGAGGTTGCGCCGCCTCGCAGCGAGCTCGTGCCCTTCGAGGTGTCCGAGAGCGCCCCGGCAAGGGACGCGAGCAGGAGGAAGAGAAGGAGGAGAAGCGCCGCCGCCCGTCGCGGGCCGTCCCGGGCCGTCGCTGCCGGGATCGCTGTCGCTGGCCTCCCCAAGTCGAGCACTCTCCTCGTCGCGTGGCTGCCCCCTTCCCGAGCATCCTAATGGCGGCGCTTGTGAGAGCCTTTGGTGCGCGCCCCGCCCTCGCCTCCACCTGCACGCGCGCACCGAGGTGGCCCTCACGCGGCAGACTTGTTTCATGGCGACGGGCGCTGTCCTCGGAGACCGGCCTGGGTCGCGTCGGTTTTGGACGGGCCTGCTCATGGTGCTCGGAGGGCTGATGCTGCTCGGGGCTGGCCTCGCCGTCGCCTACCCGGTCTGGTGGGATCACCGCTCCTCGAGCGTCGGCGGCGGCCTCGTGAAGCAGTACGGCACGCCTCCGGCGGGGCTCTCCAACCAACCGCCCGCCGCCTGCGTCAACCCCCCGCAGTCGGTGAAGGCTCGGACGGCCGCCGGCCTCGTGAAGATCCCGGCGCTCAGTTTGACGGCGCCCGTGTTGCAAGGCCTCTCGAACGGCGTGCTCGCCGTCGCCGCCGGTCACGACCCACTCTCGCCCTGGCCGGGCGGGGTCGGCGAGAGCGTGCTCGAGTCGCACGACGTCAGCTACTTCTCCCAGATCGACACGCTGCGGGCCGGCGCCAGCGTCGTCTGGATCGATCACTGCTCGGAGCTCACGTTCAAAGTCATCGGTCAAGAGATTCTGAGCCCGGGTGCGCTCATCGACCCGCCCCCGAGCGCTCGGGGCCTCGCCCTCATCACGTGCTATCCGACCGACGCCCTCTTCTACACGCCGGAGCGTTTCGTCCTCCTCACGAGCCTCGTCTCCAAGAGCACGGCGCCGATCACGCCCGGCGCCGTGCACGACGTCACTCCCAGGCTCAAGGTGCCGGCACCCCCGGGCCTCGTGGCGGAGGGCCTGGGTCTCGCCAACAGCGGAGTCCTCGTCGGGTACCTGCACGTGACGGGATCGCCCTCGCCGGCCTGGGTGCAGGGGCCGGCGAGCCTCGATCTCGAGGCGCTCGCCCTCGAGTCCTACATCGGGGCGGAGAAGGCCATCGCCGCCGGCCGCCTCGCCTGGTGGAGGGATCTCGCCGTGCCCGGGCTGGCCATGCCGAGCGAAGTGTGGTCGAACAGTCTCGACACCAACGTGAGCGAGGACGTCGTCGGCACCTCGGTCGTGTCGGTGACACTGTCGTCGGCCAACGAGACCTTCCTGCTCGTGGCGTCGCACAGGACGCTCTTGATCAAGTCCGTCACCATCCCCTAAGGAGAGCCCATGCCGGGAGACAAGCCCCACTGGGTGGATCTGTTCCGCGAGGTGGTCACCTCGGGGCTGTGCACCGGGTGCGCCGCCTGCATCGTCGCCTGTCCCTATGACCTGCTTCGTTACGACGACTCGGAGAGCCGCTATCGCCCGTTCCATGTCGAGGAGGAGGGCGGCACGGCCGACTGCACCCGCGGGGAGAAGGGCTGCACGCTCTGCACGCGGGCCTGCCCCCGCTTTCGTGAGTGGGAGACGGAGGTGGACACGTTCCTCTTCGGTCGCGAGCGCCTCCCCGAGGAGGTCTTCGGCGTGTCCCAGGAGGTCGTCCTCGCGCGGGCGAGCGACCCGGTCGTGAACGCCGCCGGCCAGGACGGCGGGCTCGTGTCGGCGATCCTCATCTACGCCTTGGAGAACGACGTCATCGACGCCGCCCTCGTCTCCTATCTTGAAGGGGACGGCAGGAGCTGGAAGGCCATTCCTGGCGTCGCCACGACGCGCCAGCAGGTGCTGGCGGCTTCTGGATCCCGCTACACGTACTCGGCCAACACCCTCGCTTACGCCGAGGCGATCGCCGCGGGGGCTGAGCGGCTCGCCCTCGTCGGGATGAGCTGTCAAGCCTCCGCCCCGCCCGTCATGGCGGCGAGGCGTGCGGGCAAGGTGGCGAGGCGTTTCGTGCTCACCATCGGCCTGCTCTGCTCGAAGACCTTCGAGGACGCCATCTTTCCCGAGCTGTTCGAGGCGCGCTACGGGCTGGCGCGTGAGGACATGGTCAAGATGAACATCAAAGGCGTCTTCCAGATCTGGATGCGGGACGGCAGCTACCACGAGGTGCCCCTCAAGGAGGCGCACGCCTGGACGCGGGAGGGCTGTAAGGAGTGTCCGGACTTCGCCGCCGAGCACGCCGACATCTCCACCGGTGGCATCGGCGCCTTCGCCGACTGGACGATCACCGTCGTGCGCACCGACAAGGGGCGCGAGCTCATGGACGCCATGGTGACCGCAGGGGCCATCGAGGTGCGGCCCGGATCCGACGACCCGGCTGCGATCGAGCTGCTGCGAAAGCTCGCCCGCGTGAGTCGCCGGCGCTGGCCGGAGACGGCCGTCCCGTCGCCCCGCTTGCTCGTCAGCTCGAGCTGAGCAGCTGCCGCGCCCGCGCGAGCACGCCGTCGAACATCTCCGGCGTCAGCAGGCCGGTGAAGACGTTGCGCTGGCTCGGGTGGTAGCTGCAGAGGAGCCATCTCGGGCGCCCCGGCGTGGACAGCCCGATCTCGCACCCATGGGAGAAACGTGGTCTGTGGGCCGGCAGCGCGCCCGCCACCGGCGGAGTCCTCGAGATGGCCTCGTAGGCGAAGGCGCCGAGGGCGAGGTACACGCCCGCCCCCTCGAGGAGCGACAGCTCCCGTGTGAGGTAGCGGCGGCAACGGTCCCGCTCCTCCGGCGCCGGCTTGTTGCCCGGCGGGGCGCACCTCACGGCGGCGGTGACGTACGCGTCCCGGAGCTCAAGGCCGTCGTCGCGGCGCCGAGAACCGGCTTGGTTGGCGAAACCGGCGCGCCATAGCGCCGCGAAGAGGAAGTCGCCCGAGCGGTCGCCCGTGAACATACGCCCGGTGCGGTTGCCCCCGTGGGCCGCCGGAGCGAGCCCGACGACGACGAGGCGGGCGCCGAGGTCGCCGAAACCCGACAGCGCCTTGCTCCAGTACTCCTCCGCCGCGAAAGCCCGGGGTGGGTTGGCAGCCGCCTGCTGCCGCCAGGCGACCAGGCGGGGGCACGCCGTGCATGCCGTGATCTCCGCCCTCAGCTCCGAGAGAGCCGTGGCCCGGGTGCCGTCTGCATCCGTCACAGGCTTGAACGGTACGGTACTCAGATGCCCCGGGGCCGCCGCCAGGCCGATCCAGTTACGACGATCTGTTTCGTGCGCCACGGCTCTACGCCCACGACCGGCAAGGTCCTGCCCGGACGGGCCCGCGGGCTGCACCTCTCCGAGGCGGGCAGGGCGGAGGCGTTCGACACCGCCGACCGCTTCGCCGGCGTGCCGGTGATGGCCGTGTACACATCGCCCCTCGAGCGGGCGCGGGAGACGGCCGCCCCGATCACGAAGGCGACCGGGCGGGCGGCTCGCGTCGATCGCGGGCTCGTCGAGTGCGACTTCGGTGAGTGGACAGGCGAGGAATTGTCGAAGCTGGCGAAGCTGCCGGAGTGGCGGGCGGTGCAGCGGTACCCGTCGGGCTTCCGTTTCCCCGGTGGGGAGTCATTCGTGGAGCTGCAATCTCGCGTGGTCGACACGACGGATCGGTACCGTTCGAAGCACCCCGGCGAGGTCATCGTGGCCGTCAGCCATGCGGACTGCATCAAGGCCGCTCTCGCCAGCGCTCTTGGCGTGCCCCTCGACCTGTTCCAGCGCATCATGGTCGGCACCTGCTCGACGAGCGTCGTCGCTTACGGTGCGGCCGGACCGATGGTGCTGACCGTGAACTCGTATGCCCCCATGGGCAGGTTGCTGTCGACTCGCGTACCGGCCCAGCCCGGGACGGGCACCGGGGTGGAGGCGGACGGCAAGGTTCCCGCGGCGGCGAGCTTGGCTAGCCGTCCCGCCGGCCGCACCGGGCGACGCCCCCAGCGGAGCGCCCAGGTTGAAGGAGGATGAGGCGGGTGACCGAGAGCTACGAGCTCAACGAGCCGGACAGCGTGACGGTGGGGACGGTTGGTGAGGTAGGAGAGCGCGTCTTTCTCCTGCAGGTCCGGCAAGGTCTGCAGCTGGTCACGATGAAGGTGGAGAAGAGCCAGATCTCCACGCTCTGCCGCGTCCTCGGGCGTCTCCTGCGGGGCTTCGAGCGGCCGGAGGACCTGCCAGACCCCTCCTCGCTCGAGCTCGAGGAGCCGCACGACCCCGACTTCGTCGTGAGGACCCTGCGGGTCGGATACGACGGCGATGCCGATCGCGTCATCCTGCTCTGCGACGAGATCGACCGGGGGGACGAGCTGGAGGACGCGGAAGCGGACGAGGTGGAGGGTTCGGTCGTCCGGCTGGCCATGACGCGCGAGCAGGCGATGGCGTTGGCCATCCGCGGAATAGAGCTCGTCGAGGCCGGTCGACCGATCTGCCCGCGATGCGGCTACCCGCTCGACCCGCGGGGACACGTGTGCCCGAGGATGAACGGGAACGCCCCGCCACTCACGTGAGCACGAACGCGGCGCCGAGCGGGGATGCGCAGAGGAGCGCGGGCGGAGGCGGCGCCGACGCCTCGACCGATGCCGAGCCGGTTGCCGTCCCGCGAAGCGGCGCCGAGTGGCTCGATCTGCTGCGAAGGGGCGAGGTGGAGATCGAGGGTCGCCTGCCGTGGAGCTCCAACTACTCCTTCCTCGTGACGGTCTCGTACAAGGAGATGAGGGTGCGGGCCGTCTACAAGCCGGGCCGGGGCGAGCGCTACCTGTGGGACTTCGGCGCCGAGCTGTTCCGCCGGGAGGTGGCCGCCTACGAGCTCTCGGCAGCTGTCGGCCTCGATCTCGTTCCCGAGACGGTGCTGCGCTCCGATGCGCCGCTCGCGGAAGGCTCCCTGCAGCGGTTCGTGGACGCCGACTTCGAGCAGCACTACTTCAGCCTCGCCGCCGAGCCCGCACATGACGTCCGCTTGCGCGAGCTCGCAGGCCTCGATCTGCTCATGAACAACGCCGACCGTAAGGGCGGGCACGTCCTCGTCGACATCGACGGGGCCATCTGGGGGATCGACAACGGCCTGTGTTTCCACGCACAGCCGAAACTCCGCACCGTCATGTGGGATTTCGCCGGTGACGTCGTACCTGACCGCGTGATCGAGGCCGCCGCCGTACTGGCCGACTGCGTCCCCGACGCGGTCGGCCGCCTCATCAGCGACGAGGAGGTGGAGGCGCTCCGGCGGCGGGCTCGGGCCTTGGTGCGGCGCCCGAGGTTTCCCGCGCCCGGTGCCGACTATCGGGCATACCCGTGGCCCCTCGTCTGAGGCCGCCAACGAGCTTGCTTTCCGGGCTCGAGAGGGATGCCCTGTCGTCGTCGATTCCACCGATGGCTGTGCTTTCGTCGGCGAGGCGTGGATGACGGGCGGTAGGTGAGGCGGTAGCCGTCGGGTGGAGACTCCCGGCGTGCCCCTCGTTCAGTTTCAGCCCACCGTTCGCTTTCGCCACGACGAGCTCCTCACCATGAGTCGTGCCCTCGAGCACCTCGTGCAATGGGCCGACGCGTGGCCGCGGAGGGCATGCCATCTCGTCGCGCAGGCCCGGTACTTCCTGCTCGACTCACTCGGCCCGCCGGCGCGCCCGGCTCGGCGCACGTCCGCGCCGCTACCGGCCCGGCCGGGAGCGACCGTAGGGGCCGATGCCGGTTGCGACCTCTTTGTGGATGTGGCGAGCGAGCGGCTCCTCGATGTCGCCGCCTACCTGCTGGACGCGGCCGAGCTCGTGCACGGTGCCGGAGCCATCGTCGACGCCTTCGCCCTGGAGGGCATAGAGGGCCGTCTCCTCGAGGCGGCCGTGGGTGCCGGCAGGATCGAATGAAGGGAAGCACCGGCGAGTCCTGCAAGCCGTCTCAGCCGTCGCCCCGCACGCGCCGGCGGATGGATCTGCATCTAGTGGCAAACCCGCCGTCTTCCGGGAAGCCGAGGAGGCCGCGCGCTGCCGACGCCGCCACGCCGCCGCCGCTACGCGGTCGAGCTTTGGCCGATGTCGGAGATGGGACGGCGCTCACCCGCCGGTACCTCCGGCAGGTCGGGCACGAAGCGGGTGTCGGGGCCGCCTGCGCGCCCCCGAGCGCGAGGATCCCGGTCGACCCGCCGCCGGTCGTAGAGGGCGTCGTCGGCGGCCGTCACGAGCCTGGCAGAGTCGGCTATGCCGGTTGACATCACGCTGGCGACCCCCCACGTGAACGCCGGGGCACCGAGCCGCTCCACCCGCGCCATGACGACTCGGGCGCCGTCCAAGGAGGTGTCGGGCAGCACGACGACGAACTCATCGCCCCCGAGTCGGTAGACGCCGTCCAGGGTGCGGAGCGCCCGCCGGAGGGACTCCACGAGTTGGAGGAGGGCTCGGTCGCCGGCGGCGTGACCCTCGGAGTCATTGATGTGTTTCAGGCCGTCGAGGTCGAGGGCGACAAGGCAGAGGTCGAGCTCGGCCCTGGCACAGCGCGCCAGCTCGCGCTCGAGATCCCGCTCAAAGGCACGGCGGTTGGCGCAACCCGTGAGGGCGTCGGTGAATGCCGCCGTCTGCAGCTCGTCTGTGGCGGCCTTCGTGGCGACGAGCATGACCCGATCGACGAGGCGGCCCAATCGTTCCCCGTCGGCAGAGATGGTGACGAGGTGGCGCAGCAACAGGAGCTGTTCGACGACGACCGTTGGCGAGGCGATGCAGGCGCCCCAGCGGGCGGCGGCACCTTCGAGCGCCTTGCGCCGTTGGGCGATGGTAGAGGCGGAGCGCGGTGGTGGGGCTGGGACCGATCGTGCCCGAGAGGAGAAAGCACCCCGGACGCGGGCAACGGCGTCGGCAGTCGCAGCGCTCTCGAGATGGACGAGAAGGTCCCATCGCTCGGCCTCGTCGGCGGCGCCGATGGCACACCCGGTCGCTTCGCAGCGCCGCGCCCATGCACGGGCGAGCCCTGCGATGGCGGCATCGTCGCCCGGCGTGGGCGGCGTTCCCCCCGTGCCCTCGGAGCCACCGGCGGGCGCGCCCTCGGACCGGGGCATCACCCGGGATGCCGCGCGAGCGGGACCGTCCCCGCCTTTGTCCTGTGTAGGTGGCCGGTCGACATGAGCGACGATACCCCCGGGCAGCACGCGTTCGGCGGCATTCGCACGGCAACGGGCCCTCGGCGAGCCCCCACCGGAACGACGGTCTACCGGCCTTTCAGGCCGACGATCGAGCGCAGCGTGCGGCCGATGATCCGGACATCGAGGGCCAGGCTCTGGTGGCGGAGGTAGTAGAACTCGTACTGAAGCTTTTCCAGCGCGTCCAGTTCGCTCGCGCCGTAGTCGTACTTCACCTGCGCCCAGCCAGTGATTCCCGGACGCACGAGGTGGCGTGTCTCGTAGAAGGGGATCACCTCGCTCAGCTTGCTGACGTAACGGGGCTGTTCGGGGCGCGGGCCGACAATGGAGAGATCCCGTCTGAGAACGTTCCACACCTGGGGGAGCTCGTCGATGTGCAATTTTCGCAAGGCGCGGCCAACGGCGCCCAGGCGGCGGTCGTCAGGCGTGGTCCAGTCCGTCGGCCCGCTGCTGGGTCGCATCGTCCGGAACTTGTGGATCGTGAACACCTTGCCGTCCTTGCCGACTCGCTCCTGATGGAAGAACAGAGGCCCTCGGTTGCCGATCAGGTCCACGAGAGCGACGACCGGTATCGCCACGAGCAAGGCCGGAAGGCCGACGATGGCGAGGACGACGTCGAGGAATCTCTTCATGCGGGCGTACACGGGACGGTGGATCTCGTTGATGTCGAACAAGAGGGCGATGCGCTCGAGCTCGGAGAGCGGCAGCTTGCCCAGCCACTCGTCGTAGAAGAGCGACAGTGTCCGGATGCGTATGCCGTGGGAATGGGCGCTTGCAGCCTGGCTGACGACGTCCTCGAGCGACTGCGCCTCCCTGCTCAACACGACGAGAGTGATCCGCCGTTGGTCGACCAGTTCCTCCAGTGGCGTCGGTCGCTCGGGCGTCGAGGTGATCTCCGAGGGCGCGACGGCCGCCACGAGAAGCGAGTGATGTTCCGGGCGAACTCCGATGTCGCGTGTCAGACGCTCTCGTTCCTCGCCGTCCACGACTGCGACCACACGCTCCTGCTCGCCTTGCAGCGTCAGCGATCGTTGTGCCAGCGCGGAGAGCCCGGCAAGACCAGGAATGAGCACCACCACGCTCAGGCCGAGGTCGAAGCGCGGAAGCGGAGGCTTGCTCACCACGAGCTGCAACAAGGAGATGATCACTACTGCGCCTCCGACCGCGCCTGCGGATCTGACGAGGCGTGCCCCGAAGCCGATGCCTGCCTCGTTCACCCCGGCGGCATACGTGGCGATCCAGATAAGGGCGATGAGAGCAAGCAGCCAGCCGAACCGCGGCTCATTCGTTACCTCGTAGTGGTGGATCTGAGCGTGGATCGCTGCGATCAGCAGGACGATGACCGCCGTGAGAGCGGGTATGAGCAGTCTCACCACGCGAGCCATCGACCAACATTCAACACGGGCGTGAGGGCTTCTGAAGGGACCCACCGTCCATAAGAGGTCGTGCCGGCAGGTCCCCAAATGTCAAAGCGGACGCGGGTAGGCTTCACAACTCAGAGGCGAGGCGGGATTTTCGCGGGCATTGCCTCAGGACTGGGATAGGGAGCTGCATGATGGCCTCAGGGGATGAGCCGATCGGCGAGCCTGCGGCATCGGCGAACACCGAGCTGGCGGAGCCGGCAGCGGTGCTCCACCCGAAAGCCGGAAGTGGGGCGGTCGCAGGTGGATCCCGAGCCGACGAAGAGGCGGCTCGGGAGACGACCGACGGTGAGATGGGCGACGTCGCCGCCACCGAGCGCATGCCGGAGTGGCTCGACGCTCTCATGGCCGAAGTGATCGGTATCGAAGACCCACCAGCGCCCGTCACCAGCGCTCTCGACGACCGTGCATTCGAGACGGCGGGCTCGCCCACGCTGGACCCGTTGTCGCCAATGCCCGTGGTCGACCGACCTCAGTTCTCGAGTGAGTCGCAGGGCGTCCCAGACTCGGTCACGGTAGATCCGGCTGAGCGCATCGACGCCATTCTCGAGGAGGAGTTCGGCGTTTACGTCCAGGCGGCCCACGCCCCGCCGCCGGTTCCGGCCTTCGGTGATCCGGCACCTGCCTGGGAGCCCTCACCCGAGCCGGCGAACTCCTTCGCGCCCCCGCCGCCCGCCCCGACCTTCGCGGAACCGCCACCCGCCTGGCAGCCGCTCGCCGAGCCCTCACCCGAGCCGGCCATCGCCTTCGCGCCCCCGCCGCCCGCCCCGGCCTTCGCGGAGCCGCCACCCGCCTGGCAGCCGCTCGCCGAGCCCTCACCTGAGCCCTCACCCGAGCCGGCCATCGCCTCCGCGCCCCCGGCGCCCGCCCCGGCCTTCGCGGAGCCGCCACCCGCCTGGCAGC
>DASPSK010000258.1:0-8218 GCA_035623975.1 Acidimicrobiales bacterium
CCGCTTTATCTCACAGGTCCCGGCATTGAGTCGACGGAAACCCCCGCCGGCAAGCGTCTCCCCGTTGACGACGATGACGAAAAAGGCGCCCCCGGGCGGCTCGAACTCCTCGGCGGCGGCGTGCTGGAGCTCGTCGATGGCGCCGTAGCGAGCGGTGTACTCCTCCCCGAGACCGGCGAGCAGCGGAGCGACCCTGTCGTCGTCAAGGCGCACACGGCGGATAAACCCGGGCGCGGGCTCTCCTCGATGCATCCCTTCAGCATCGCAGGCCTGAAGCGGCGCGCCCAGCCCCTCAATCGAGGGCGGCGTCCACCTGCTCGGCGACCTCTTCGGTGACGGCGAGCGGGTGCACGGCCGGGACCGTGCCCAGCCGGCCGGCCTCGAAGTCCTCGAAGGCCTGGCGGATCTCGGCCTTGGTGCTCATGACAAAGGGGCCGTACCAGGCGACCGGCTCTCGAATCGGTTCGCCACCGAGCATCAAGAGCTCGAGGGACGCCGTCCGCGTGTCCTGCCGCTCGGACGCTGCGACGGTGAAGACGTCCCCGGGGCCGAAGACAGTGAGCTGGCCGGTCTCCACCGGTCGCCCCTCCGCCCCCACGGCACCCTGCCCGCCGAGCACGTACACGAGGGCATTGAAGCTCTGCGGCCACGGCACGACCACCCTCGCCCCCGGTGCCAGGCTCGCGTGCACCATCGTCATGGGCGTGTGCGTCGATCCCGGCCCCCTGTGTCCGTCGAGCTGCCCGGCGATGACCCGCAGCAAAGACCCCGCGTCGGGCGAGGTGAGCAAGGTGACACGGGGGCCGTCGAGATCCTGGTACTGCGGGTCGATCCACTTCTTGGCTCGCGGCAGGTTGACCCAGAGCTGCAGACCGTGGAACCAACCGCCGGCGGCGACGACGTCGTGGGGCGGCGTCTCGATGTGGAGAATGCCCTTGCCGGCCGTCATCCACTGCGTGCCCCCGTCATGGATCACGCCCCCGCCACCGGTCGAGTCGGCGTGCTGGATCACCCCGTCCATCATGTAGGTCACGGTCTCGAAGCCTCGGTGCGGGTGCCACGGCGTCCCCTTCGGCTCGCCCGGGGCGTAGTTCACCTCGCCCATCTGATCGAGGTGCACGAACGGGTCGAGGGCGGCGAGATCGACGCCTGCAAAGGCGCGCCGCACGGGGAACCCCTCGCCCTCGTAACCCTTCGGCGCCGTCGTGACGGACTTGACGGCTCGCTGGAGCGCGGTTGCCGGCGGAATCGAGATGCGCGGCAACTGGCTGGCGTCGTCGATGGTGATGGCAGGCACTGCTCACCTCCCACATCTGAGAGCGGACCGTACGGGTTTACCCGCCCCGCCAACGCCGGCCGGCAGCCCGGTCCGCAGGCGTGCCGATTCGGCCATGATGGGCACATGACAGTCATCAAGGTCAACGCCATCGAGGTCGAGCCGCAGTCGGGTGACGAGCTCGCGCGCCGCTTTGCCGGCCGCGCCGGGGCCGTCGACAACGCCGAGGGTTTCGAAGGCTTCGAGCTCCTTCGCCCCACCGACGAGCGTCACACGTGGCTCGTCATGACGCGGTGGCGGGACGAGGCTGCCTTCAACGCCTGGGTGAGCTCGCCGGCGTTCGCCCACGGGCACCGTGGCGCCGACGCCCCCCACGGCGACGCCCCCCTCGCAACCCATAGCGAGCTGTGGTCCTATGAGACCGTGCACCTGCCCGCGAGCGAGACGGCAAAGGGGACGGCTCCCGACTGAAGTCAGCGGTGATGGTGGGGCAGCTCCCAGGCGAACGTGGCGCGTGCCTGCCATTTCACTCTGCCCGTGCCCTGAGGAGCCTGCCCGCCGCGCCGAGCGGGCCAATACAGCGGCTCTCCCCGGCTGTTCCTAGAATCCCAACGAGGAGCGCGACATGGCGGCACAACCAGTTCCGAGATCACGGACCCCGGGGCCATCGCTGAGACTCTCCATCCCCCTGCTCGTGCTCGGCATCGTCGGTGCCATCGTGTCCTTCACCGCGCTCGGTCGGGCCCTCCTCCACAGCATCTCCAATGCCCCCGTGATGACGTCTCCGGGCAGCGAGCAAGTGAGCTGCCGCCCAGGCACCTACGTGCTCTACGTGGAGAGCGGTACGACCTCTCTCGCCGCCACGGCGGCATCGGTCACCGTTACCGGCCCGAGCGGTCAAAGCGTGCCTGTCCAGCTCGAGCCGGCGGCCGAGACGATCTCGCGGAGCGGCGTCCGCTTCTCGGGGGACGTTGGATTCGTCGTCACGACCGCAGGGAGCTATGCCGTGACCGTGCACACGGCGGGGGCCGACGTTGTCGTGGCGCCCTCGTTCACGACGACGGCCCGCGAGAACATCGGGTGGGTCTTCGGCCTGCTTGCCAGCCTGCTCATAGGCCTCGTCGGCTTCGTCCTGCTCGTCATGGGGCTCGTGCAACGGTCGCGTGCGAAGAAACAGCTGTCCGGCTACGGCGGCGGCGCATGGGGCGGCCCGCCGGGTCCCGGATGGCCGGCGCCCGCTCCACCGCCCGGAGGCGGTTGGCAGGGACAACCCGGGTGGAGCCCTCCGCCCGCCCAGCCGGGATGGCCGCCGCCCCAGTGGCCGCCGCCGCAAGGGCCGCCCGCCGAGCAGGGCTGGCCGCCGCCGCAAGGGCCGCCCGCCGAGCAGGCCTGGCCGGGCGCCGGGGATGCCTCGCGATTCGGATCGTTTCCGTCACCGGGCTTTCCGGCGCCAGCGGTGTCACCCCTAGGAGCGGATCCCGGCGCCGTGTCCCCGCTGAGGTCACCGGAGGGCACGCCGGCTCCCTCCGGTGAGGACGGGGGCGGGTGGCCCAGGCCGAGCAGCAAGCCGACGAATCCTTCGAGCTGAGGGACTGCAGTCCTTCCCTCAGGATGCGTGCAGCCGCGCCTCGTCGGATCTGATGAGGTTCTCCAGGTCGTTCGCTGCCGGCGCCACCACGAGTGCCTTTCGGTACCAGGCGAGGCTGACCGCGAACTCGCCCTCCTGTTTGGCGATGGTTCCGAGGCCTTCGAGGGCGAGATAGGTGTAGGGGTCGAGGGTGAGGGCGTGGTAGTCATCACGCTCGGCCGCCGCCCGATCTCCGATCTGCAGCTCTAACGCCCCCGCCTCGGATGGCCAGAGCGGATTGGCACCGAAGCGACCCGAGGCGGTGCCATACCACGCCAAGGCTTCTTCCACCTCGGCCGGACCGCCGTTCGTGTAGCTGGATTCCCAGTCATACGCTTCGGCGACTTCTGCGGCCGATTCGCCCCAATACGGGAGGAGCCGGTTGGCATCGTCGGCGGTGGCGATCTTCGAGTGCGGCACGATGTCCTCGTAGCTCGTGAGCATGTAGTGATCGCCCACCACCATCGTGATCGCGAGGAACACGGCGGCCGCCACGAGCAGCGGGCTCACCACGAGCGAAGGGGATCTCCGCCTTCTCCCACTCGGCTCCGATGAGGCGCCCTCACCAAGTTCGTCCGGCGGATTCTCGGGCGCGGGGTGCTCGAGGGGATTGGCCACCTGGGTGGATGCCGGCGCACGCCGCCAGCGCCGCAGCGCCGCCAACCCAACGGGCTGGCCGGCGAGCGAGACCGTGGCGGCGCCGAGGGCCAGGAGCGCCACGGGTGTGACGCCCACGTTGAGGGGCTCGATGAGCTCAACGGCGAGCATGGCGAAGGCACAGGCGAGAAAGGGCCCGCGGGCTCTCAGTGTGGCGCCCCCGATCCAGGTCACGAAGGCGACGAACCCGAGAAGCCCCGTCGTGGCAAGGACCTCGATGAGGAAGTCATGGGAGTCCGTCGGCAGCGTTCCCGGACCGAGATGAGCGGCGAAGCTCGCCGTCATGTGCGGAGCGATGGCGGAGATGAGCTCACCGGGCCCGATGCCAAGGAGGGGGTGGTGCACGACGGAGCGGAGCGCCAGGTCCCAGATGTGAAGGCGGGTGCCGAAAGTCGTGCTCGACGAGCCGGCAGCCACTCGAGATCCGAGACCGGACCCGGCCGAGACGTAGGCGGCGACGTAGCCGGCCACCGTGAGCGCCACGAAGGGCGCCGCCTGGCGGAGCCCGTAGACGACGAGCGCAGCCACGAGGATGACGAGCACGATTGGCAGGGCGGCCCGCTCGAGCGTGAGCTCGAGGGCGGCGGAGACGAGCAGCACCAACGGCCACCAAAGCCTCGCTCTGGCGCCCGCGCAGGCGCGGCCGGCGATGAGCGCCAGCACGCCTACGAGCAAGGCCTCGAGGTGGATCGGGTTACCGAGCATCCCGTCGGCTTGTTTTCCTTCATACAGCTCGAGGGCTCCGCCGGGATGCACCGCCACCTGCACGATCGCGATGAGCCCGTTGGCGAGACCCGCGAACACGATCCCGCCCAGCACCAGCTTCAGCTGGTCCGATCGGAGGCAGGCCCCGAGGGCAAAGGCGCCGGCGCAGCCGAACCAGAAGAACCAGCCGGTGCCCCACTCGTACAGCCCGAAGAAACCCGCGCCGATCGATGGGGACAGCAGGGCGGAGACGAGCGCGATCAGCAGGAAGGCCCCGGCGCCTCGTGCCGCCCAGGACGCCTGCGACGACCGAGCGAGACGCACGAGGGGGACCGCACCGATCGCGCCGACGACGATGAGCACGGCCAACTTCGGCGTGAAGGTCCAGGAGAGCACCGCCGGCGAGAAGACGGTCGGGAGGAGGGCGGCGGCCGCCGCGGCCGCGAGCCCGTAGGCGGCGAGCGACGGCGGCAGACTGGGGGGCGCGACCTCGACGAGGGTGACAGCAGCGCCTTCGCCGGTTGGGGCGTCGGCGACTGCAGACTCCATGTCCTCAGCTTGCCATGCTTGCACTTGCATTCCGACGACCCTGCTCTTTGCCCTTGTGCCGATGGAGGGTTCGCGAGCCTGCGGGGGCGAGAGCCGCGAGCGGTCCGGCCTCGAGCAGGACTGGGGAAGTATCGGCCCTTGCGGGCGCATGACTTGAGCGATTGCCCACCGAGCAGCCCCGTCAGGCCGCCGGCCCCTTCGCGATGCCTTCGGCGAAGCCGACCGCCCAGGCGGCGTGCATCGTCGGCAAGGCGGCCGCCATCACGAGGCCCTCGGTCGCACCTTCCTGTACCGCCTCCGTGAGAGCCCTGCCGACCACGACGGCGGCGTAGGCGGCCACGACGGGCCTCCGCCACGGGCTGAGGATGCCGAGGGCGAGCGCCGGCACGGCCAGCTGGCGGACCGAGAGCGACGACGGGTGCTTGCGGATGGTGATCGCCCGGTTCTTGCCGTAGCGACGAAACTGCCGCCAGAGGGGCCCGAGGCCCTCGCGCACGGCATAGGTCGAGAAGATGGAGGGATCGAGGTAGACACCGCCCGCCTGCTGGGCGCGGAAGGCGAACTCGGCGTCCTCGTTCCCCCCGAACCATTCGTCGTAGCACCCGAGCGCCCGGATCGTCTCGAGCCGATAGGCGCCCAGGTACACGGTGTCGACGAACCGGGCCTCGCCCTCCTCGCGCCGGAAGGGGGCGGGGCCGGCGCCGAGGCGGGAGGTCATCGCCGCCCGCAGGCCGCGCTCAGCGCGGGTGGAGGCGCTGTAGCGCATGGGCCCGCCCACCATGGCGGCCCCCGTGCGCTCGAGCGCCTCGACGCAGCGGGCGACGTAGTCCCCCCCGAGAAGGGTGCGGGCGTCCACCCGCACGAAGACCTCGCCACCCGCCGCCGCGATGGCGACGTTCAGACCGGCGGGGCGGATGCGGCGCGGGTTCTCGAGGAGTCGGACGCGCTCGTCCGGATAGCTGGAGACGATCTCGCGTGTCCGGTCGGTGGAGCCGCCGTCGGCGACGAGGATCTCCGTGATCGCCGGGTAGCTCTGCGCCGCCACGGCGTCGAGGCAGGCGGCCACGTGGCGCTCCTCGTTGAACGTCGGCATGCCCACGGTCACCGTGGGAGGCGTCGGGCCGGCCGTCCCGGCCGGCGCGGCTTTCATCGCCCTGGGGCGTTTCGCGTCGGGACTCACTGGGCTCGGATGATATGTCGAGCCCGGGCCTCAGCCCGGCTCTGCCTCGTGGCCGGCGTGGCGTAAGCCGCGATAGGCGTCCGTGGCACTCATGCTTCCCTCGAGGACGCGCTGGATGACGCCGCAGATCGGCATCTCGACCCCGTGCTGGGCGGCCAGCTCCATGGCCGTCCCGGCCGTCTTCACACCTTCGGCCACCATGGTCATCTCGGCGAGGATGTCCTCGAGCGAGCGCCCCTTCCCGAGCTGCTCGCCCACCCAGCGGTTGCGACTCTGCGGGCTCATGCACGTGGCGACGAGGTCGCCGACGCCCGCCAGTCCGGCGAAGGTCTGCGGTTCTCCGCCGAGCGCCACGCCGAGGCGCGTCAGCTCGGCAAGGCCGCGGGCGATGACGGCTGCGCGGGTGTTGTCACCCGCGCCGACACCTTGTGCCATGCCGGCGGCGATGGCGACGACGTTCTTCAGAGCTCCGGCGACCTCGCAGCCGATGACGTCGTGGTTGGTGTAGATGCGGAAGACACCCCGGCGCAGCACCGCTTGCAGCTCGGTCGCTACGGCCAGATCCTCGGTGGCGATGACGGAGGCGGCGGCTTGTCCTGCCATGATCTCTCTGGCGAGGTTGGGCCCGCTCAGGGCGGCGGCCGGGTGGCCGGGGAGCAGCTCGGCGATGACCTCGGTCATCCGCTTCAACGTCCCGGCCTCGAAGCCCTTCGTCAGACTGACGACCGGCACCCACGGCCGCACGAAGGGGGCGGCCTGCGCGAGCACGTGGCGGAAACCGTGCGATGGCACCCCCACGACGACGACGTCGGCGGAGGTGACGGCCTCCTCCAGATCGGAAGTGGCACCGAGCGACTCAGGCAGGTCGAAGCCGGCGAGGTACCGTTCGTTCTTCTGCCGTTGGCGGATCTCGCGAGCGAGGGCCTCGTCCCGCGCCCAGAGCGTCGTCGGGTGGCGGGGGGCGGTGAGGGCGGCGATGGTCGTGCCGAACGAGCCGGCGCCGAGAACGCTGACGTGCATGCGACCCACGCCCGTCGACGGTAGCGCCCTGCCGCCCGGACCGCCGGGGGCATCCCGGTCGTCAGGCCGAGATGTTCACGTGGGCGCGCTCGACAGCCACCCGCACCCAGGCGCCCAACGAGCGCCGGCACATCCAGGCGAGCGTGAGGCCCAGCACCCCGAGGCAGGCCAGCATGGCGATCGCGAGGATGTCCCGGGGGCTGGCGACTCCGAGGAGGGCGCCGGCCGCCAACGGGCTCACGACCGACGTCGTCGCCCAGACCGCCTGCAAGAAACCCATCACGACGCCCACACCGAGTCCCATCCGCTCGGCACCCCGGGCACCGAGCGGGTAGCACACGCTCCAAAGGACCGAGCGGGCGATGGCGGTCCCGCACACCATGGCGGTGATGGACAACGGCGTCGAGCTCATGATCCCGGGGACGAAGGCCAAGGCCGCCCCGGCGATGGCTGCGAGGATCCACTTCGACCGGATCGCCCGTGTCCCGATCGACGTCGTCGTCATGCTGCCGAGGACGAAGATCGCCGCCGCCGCCGAGAGCAAGAGCCCGATCGTGGCAGTCGAGACGCCGCCCGAGTGCAGTTCCTCGGGGCCGAGCAGGTAGGTCACGCTCCAGGTCATCCCGGCGACGACGACGGCGGCAGTGGCCGCCACGATGCCGCGGTTGCGGAGCATGCCGCCTGCCGACCGGCGGAAGCCCGAGGCGGCCGCCTGCGGCGCCGGACTCGGAAGGCGCATCGTGCCGAGCAACACCGTGAGGGCGACGAAGACGAGTGCGGCCATGTAGAAAGGGATCGCCAAACCGACGAGGCCGGCGAGGGAGCCCGCCAGCACGGGACCGACGATCCCGCCGATGCCCGAAGAGGCCACCGTGGCGCCGAGGCCGGAGCCTTCCGGCGACACGCTGGCGAGCCACGTGAGCCCCGCCGTCCAGATGATGCCGTACCCGACGCCGAACACGAGGCGGGAGAGGAGGAGGAAGGAGAAGCTCGGGGCGACCGCCTCCGCCAGCATCGCCACGGCCATGAGCGAGCCGGCAGCGACGGTGAGGCGGCGGGCTCCGAGACGGTCAGCAAGTGCACCGGCCGGCAGTGACACGGCCATCGTCGACAGGGCGGTGGCGGCCAGCAGCATCCCGGTCTCGAGGCCGGAGAGGCCGAACCGGTGCGTGTAGGCCGGCAGGAGAGGCACGATCCCCTGTTG
>DASPSK010000386.1:0-3421 GCA_035623975.1 Acidimicrobiales bacterium
GCCCGAAGGTCTCGGTGCGGAGGATGTCGTCGTCGAGGCGGACTCCGTCCACGATGGTGGGGTGGCAGAAGATCCCTTCGTCCGGCTCGCCGACGAAGCCGGCACGGGGCGACGCGGATGTGATCCGTCCGGTGGCGCTACTGCCGAAGACCCGGTGGTGCGGCTCGATCAGGTCGCGGAGGTACTCCTCGAAGCGGAGGGCGAACCGCTCGTCGAGCATGGGGCCGTAGAGGACGGGTTCGTTCGGGTCGCCGATGGCGGCGGTCTCCAACCGCCTGGTGAGCCCGCTGAGGAACTCGTCGTGCCGCGCCTCGTGCACGATCGCCGTGCCGAGCGACGTGCAACGCTGGCCGGCGGTCCCGAAGCCGGAGAAGAGGGCGCCCTCGACGGCAAGCTCGATGTCGGCGTCGGCCATGATGACCATGGGGTTCTTGCCACCGAGCTCGAGGCAGGCAGACTGCAGGTGGCGGCCGGTGAGCTCGCCGATGCGCGAGCCGACGGCGGACGAGCCCGTGAAACCGACCTTGTCGATGACTCCCTCCGCCAGTCCCCGCTCGAGGCCGCCGAAGGTGGCGGCACCCTCGGCGAGCACCAGGTTGATCGTGCCCTCCGGCAGTCCGCCGGCCACGAACAGCTCGTAGAGGGCGGTGGCGATGGCAGCGGAGTACTCGGCCGGCTTCCACACGACGGTGTTCCCGCACAGAAGTGCCGGCACGAGATACCACGACGGCACGGCGACGGGGAAGTTGCCGGCGGTGATGACGGCGAGGGCGCCGACGGGGGTGCGGAAGGTGAACAGGGCCTTGTCGCGCATCTCGGAAGGGACGGTCTCGCCATAGAGGCGGCGCCCTTCTCCGAGGAAGAAGTCGCACGTGTCGACGATCTCCTGCACCTCACCGAGCGCCTCCGCGTACGGCTTGCCGACTTCGCGTGTCACGAGACGGGCGAGCGCCTCAGCGTTTGCCTCCACGAGCCGCCCGATCTCGGCGATGACGCGTCCGCGGATGGGGGCGGGCACCCTCGCCCAGGACGGCTGGCTGGCCTTGGCGACTCGGCACGATTCGACGAAAGTGCTGGCGTCACCGAGGGCGACGTCGGCGACGAGGTCACTCAAGCGGGCGGGGTTCGTCGAGCGCAGGTGCCCCCCGCGGTCGTCATCGGTGACTTTGCCCGCGACGATTGAAGAGCAGCTCTTCACCGCGCTCAGGCCTCCAGCTTGCGAAGCACGCGATCAAGGGCGTCGCACCCGTGATCGATCTCCTCCATGGTGATAGACAGGGCGGGCCGGAGGCGCAGCGTGCGCTCGCCGCAGCCCAGTGCGAGCACGTGCTCGCCCGACCTGAGAGAGGTGAGCACGTCTTCGCGGACCTCGGCAGAGGGGAGATCGATGGCGGCGAGAAGCCCGCGGCCGCGGGGGTTCGACACCACCGTCGGCAGTTCGGTCGAGAGCTCGCGCAACCGGCCGAGCAGGTGGGCACCGCTGCTGGCGGCCTTGGCGATCGCCCCGGTGGACTCGATCAGCTCGAGCAGCCGGGTGGAGCGGACCATGTCGGTGAGGTTGCCGCTCCAGGTGGAGTTGATGCGGCTCGGTACCTGGAAGACATTGAGGGGCTCCTCGGCCACGCGACGACCGGCCATCACCCCTCCGACCTGAACCTTCTTGGCGAAGGCGACGACGTCGGGTTCAAGGCCCAGCTGCTGGTAGCACCAGGGCGTTCCCGTCACCCCGCAACCCGTCTGCACCTCGTCGAGCACGAAGAGGGCCTCGAAGCGGTGGCAGAGGGCCTGCATCGCCTGCAGGAACTCCGCTCGGAGATGGCGGTCGCCACCCTCGGCCTGGATCGGTTCGACTACGAAGCAGGCGATGTCGTGCAGGTGTGCCTCGAAAGCCGCCGTTGCCTCCGCCAGGGCGACAGCCTCGAGCTCCTGGACGGCAGTGAGGTTCTCCTCCAAAGGGAAGGTGATGGCGGGCGAGGAGATGCGGGGCCAGTCGAACTTGGGGAACCGATCGACTTTGACAGGGTCGGTATTGGTGAGCGAGAGCGTGTAGCCGCTGCGGCCGTGAAAGGCATGGCGCAGGTGCATGACGCGAGTACCGAGCTCGGGTGATCGCCCGGCTGCCTCATTACGTCGGGACTTCCAGTCGAAGGCCACTTTGATGGCGTTCTCGACGGCGGGCGCCCCGCCCTCGATGAAGAACAGATAAGGCAGCTCGGGGTCGCCGAGGACGCGAGTGAACGTCTCGACGAACTCGGCGAGGTGTGTGGTCTGAAAGTCCGAGTTCGCCGGTTTGTTGGCGGCGATCTCGGCCAGCCTGCCCATGAAGACGGGGTCGTCGGCGAGCCCAGCAGGGTTCAGCCCGAGAGGCGAGGAGGCGAAGAACGTGTAGAAGTCCAGATACTGCGTTCCGTCACGTGCATCGACGATCCAGGAGCCATGGCTCCTCGCCGTATCGAGCACTATCGGGTAGCCGTCGAGGAGGAGGTGGCGGCTCAGGACCTCGTGGACGTTCTCGGGGGCGACGCGGCAGCTCCCGCCGGCACCTGCAGAGGAGATGGCGCCTTCATCCAGGCCCCCGCGACCACTTTGTCGGAGGGTAACTGACATGTGCCCAGCCTACCGTCTGGCCTGGCGGCGGAGATCGAGCGGTTCCGGCCAGTACGCTCGCGCCAGCATCGACCCGGAGGCTTGATGAGTTTCGAACTTCGCGAACTGATAGACGCCCGCCGAGGCGAGAACTTCCGTCTCCATTCGGAATACCTCAACCCCCAGCTCGTGAAAGTCCTGAAGACCCTCGGGATGGACCGCTTCTACGAGCGCGGGGAGGGTTGTTACCTCTACGACCGCGCCGGCGAGCGATACCTCGACTTCCTCTCTGGCTTCGGGGTGTTCGCCCTCGGCCGCTCCCACCCCGCCATCAAGAAGGCGCTCGCGGACGCCATCGATCTCGATCTCCCGAACCTGGTGCAGCTCGACTGCGCCTTGTTGCCTGGGCTGTTGGCCGAGGCGCTCGTCGGCCGCGTGCACGCAGGGCTGGAACGGTGCTTCTTCTCGAACTCGGGTGCCGAGGCTGTGGAGTGCGCCATCAAGTTCTCCAAGTACTCCACGAGGCGTGCCCGCGTGCTGCACGCCGACCACTCGTTCCACGGCCTCACGAACGGCGCCTTGTCCTTGAACGGCGGGGCCGAGTTCCGCCAGGGCTTCGGACCGTTGCTGCCCGGGTGCGATTCGGTTCCCTTCGGCGATCTCGAGCGGCTCGATCGCGAGCTTCGGCGGGGAGACGTCGCCGCCTTCGTAGTCGAGCTCATCCAGGGCAAGGGTGTCTACATGGCCGACGAGACCTACTGGTCCGGCGTGCAGAGCCTCTGTCGGCGGTACGGCACTCTCTTCGTCTGCGACGAGGTCCAGACCGGGCTCGGCC
>DASPSK010000390.1:0-3947 GCA_035623975.1 Acidimicrobiales bacterium
GAGGTCGTGACGTAGGCGTCGAGAGCGAGTCCTTGCAGGAAGGCCAACACCATGTGCCGCGGCGACCGCAGCACCGAGTCGGGAATTCTCTTCTCCGACGCTCGGCTGCCGCATCCGAGATACTCGAAGAACTCCACAAGCGTCTGCGAGCTGAACACGACCTGGAGGCAGCCCTTGCCGCTACGGCGAATAGCGGCATTGAGGCCGAAGGTTGCTTGAACCGCTTTCGCGACTCGCTCGAGGACGGCCTCGACCGAATTGGTGATGCAGATCGTCCAGGTCGACCGCGTCGTGTGCCCCTCGGATGCGTACGCGCCGAGAAGGAAGGCCAGCTCCTCCGTCATCTCCTCCGGAATGCGGACCCCCTTCTGACATCCGTAGGGTGCCGACGGCTGGAAGTCGTCGAATCTTGACGGGATCACGGACCACATCTCTGTTCCCATCCGCGTCGCAACCGCATCGCCTTGCGTCAGCTCATCTAGCCGACGCCACCCGAGACCGCCGTCGGTCGCGACCAACAATCGGTGGTTTTTCGTTCCGCTGACACGGTGGCCGGATCGCAGCTCGACATCAATGACCTCGCGGGGGCCGCCGAAGTAGAAGGCGTCGGTCTTTTGCGCACCCTCCAAGGAGGCAACGGTCATGATCTTCTCTCGGAAGCTGTCGGGCCGCTCGTCGCCGAGGAGGCTGCCGATTCGCATGAGGCCGTCCTCGGTCACGAGCAGGGTGTCACCGGTCACGCACTTCGATATCGCGCCCGAAACAAATGGCTGCGCCGCGGCCATCATCTTCACGTGCCCGAGGTAATGGATGACGTTGTCCCCCATCGAGCAGGCGAACACCGGCAGGTGCTCGGCCTTCAGCAGCGGAGCCCCCACGATGGACTTGTGCTCGTCGATGTAGGCGACGATGTCGACGATCTCGGCGTCGCTGTAGCCGAGCTTGCGGAGCGCCCGGGGAACCGTCTGGTTGACGATCGACATCGTCCCCCCGCCGACGAGCTTCTTCGTCTTCACGAGCCCAAGATCAGGCTCGATGCCCGTGGTGTCACAATCCATCAAAAAGGAAATAGTTCCGGTCGGAGCCAGAACTGTCGCTTGTGAGTTGCGCACGCCGTACTGCTCGGCCAGCTCGACGGCGTGATCCCAGGCTTCCTGAGCAGCCGAGAGCAGATCGGTCGGCACGAGCTCTTCGTCGATCTTGGCGACTTCCGCCCGGTGCATCTTCAACACGTTCAGCATCGGTTCGGTGTTCTCGTGGAAGCCGGCGAACGGGCCCATGCGAGCGGCGGTCCGAGCAGACGTCTCATAGGCAGCGCCCGTCATGAGCGCCGTGATAGCGCCGGCCCACGCTCGACCTTCGTCCGAGTCGTACGGCAAGCCCTCGGACATCAAAAGAGCGCCAAGGTTGGCGTAGCCGAGACCGAGCTCGCGGAACTTACGAGTCGTGTCGCCGATCTTCTCCGTCGGGTAGTCGGCATTGCCCACGAGGATCTCCTGGGCGGTGAAGACGACCTCGACGGCCGCTCGAAAGCCCTCCACGTCGAAGTGCCCGCCCTCTTCCATGAAACGGAGCAGGTTGAGACTGGCGAGATTGCAGCTGCTGTTGTCGAGATGCACGTATTCCGAGCAGTTGCGGACGATGACTCCGTTCACTACGTAGGAATGGTTGCGCGGCTCGGAGAGGTTGTAGGTCAGCTCGCGGCCCTCCGGGGTCCGCTCGGCAAGGCGCACCGTACTGTCGACGTCGTAGAAGCCGTGCGAGACGACCTCGTCGAGCAACGCCGATTTGCGAGACAAGCTGAAGCCGATCTCCGCCGCGAAGCGCCGGATCGAGCCAGAGGCGATGCGGAGATCGTAGGAGGGACCGCTCGCGTGGGCGGCGGTCGTGCCGTCCTTGCGCGTATAGATGAACGGCGACTTCTGCCCGTCCCTGCGCGCCTGGTAGATGCGGCTCGAGATGCCGAAGGTCGTCAGCAGGCGCTGCACACCGCGAAGCAGCTCCGGCGAGATCGAACCCAGACCGACGTAGCAGCCCTTTGTGTGATCGAGTCGCACACACCCGTCGGCGTCGAACAAGCCCCGGAGGAAGGCCGAGGCCACAAAGGACGGTGCTTGCTCGATCGCCCATGGCACCTGCTTGTAGGCACCCGTGACTGACTCGACGCCGAGCGACTCGAGGAAGCGTTTGAAGGGCGCCCGGCCTAACCGCAGCTGGGCGGTTCCGTTCGCCTGCTCCGAGATCTTGATGGGTCGGTCACCGTTGATCCACTCGAGCAACTCGCTATGGCGGGGCAAGACCTCGTTACGATCCTCCGCCGAGCCGTAGGTCGTGCTCGTGGTATTGCCGGACGTCGACCCGTCTCCCACAAGCCATCCGAGGTAGTGGGCGAACTCGTCGCTCCACTCCTCCGGGAAGCGCAGCAGCTCGCTCCGCCCGAACGGCTCCCGGTACGTGGCCGGATCCGTCGGCACGGGGATCGCGAGATCGGCCTGAGTGGCCGGTGCGGGCACGTCGAGAACCTTGACGTGGTCTTCGGGCGTCAGTTCGTCGGCCGGGATGTATCCGCGGTTAGTAGTGAAGATCCTGTGAGATGGCGTGCACCGCAACTCCATGCCGTTGTCGAAGCGCAGGCGAACGACGTCGTTGAAGCCGGTGATCATGATCGCCTCAGGGCTCGACAGCACGGCCACCTCGGCGGGCTCGACGTTGGTGGCGTCATGGGTGTAGACGGAGAATTGCTCCCCGCGATTGACCCGATCAACCAGGTCGCCGAAGCGTACGAAACCCTTGTCGGTGTGGACGAGCATGTCACCGGTGAAGCACGGGTTGCTGCCCGTGATGCGACCGGTGTTCGGCGCCGTATGCCACCTGTTGATCGTCGTGTCGTACTGCAACCCGGGGTCGGCACACTCCCAAGCGGCTTCGGAGATCTGGCGGAAGAGATCCCGAGCCTTGATGGTCTCGACCGTCTCGCCGGTCGTGCGGGCGACGAGATTCCAGTCACCATCCTCGAGCACAGCCTTCATGAACTCGTCGGTGACCCGAACGGAGTTGTTGGCGTTCTGGTACTGCGTGGAATGGCTGTCTTCGCCGTCGAGGTCCATGTCGAAGCCGGCCTGTGCCAGCACTCGGGCCTTGCGTTCCTCCTTCGCCTTGCACCAGATGAACTCGCGGATGTCGGGGTGATCGGCGTCGAGGATGACCATCTTGGCGGCGCGGCGCGTCTTCCCGCCCGACTTGATCGTGCCCGCGGACGCGTCCGCACCGCGCATGAAGCTCACCGGGCCGGAGGCGGTGCCACCGCCGTGGAGGAGCTCCTTCGACGAGCGGATCCTGGACAGGTTCACACCCGAGCCTGAGCCACCCTTGAAGATCGTTCCCTCCTCCACATACCAGTTGAGGATCGAGGACATATTGTCTTCCACGGCAAGGATGAAACACGCTGAGGCTTGCTGGGGCACGCCCTTCACGCCGATGTTGAACCACACCGGAGAGTTGAACGCCGCCTTCTGCTCGACGATGAGGTGCTTCAACTCGTCGCTGAAGGTGGCCGCCTCGGCGGCGTCCATGAAGTAACCGTCCTTCGTGCCCCAGGCCGTGATCGTGTCGACGACGCGGTCGATGACCTGGCGGAGCGACGTCTCCCGCTCGACCGTGCCGAGCGTTCCCCGGAAGTACTTCTGGGCGAGGATGTTCGTGGCGTTCATGCTCCACGTCGCCGGCACCTCGACCCCGAGCTGCTCGAAGGCCACAGCCCCGGTCCGGAAGTCGCTGATCCTGGAGTCCCTCGGTTCCCAGTTGACCTGGTCGTATGGGTGCGTCCCTTCCTTCGTGAAGTACCGGCGGATGCCGATGCCGAGACGATTCTCCGCGACAGCCATTCCTGTCCCCTCCTTGACCGGTTCCACCCGGCTCGATGCTAACGACCACAAGATGTAGTGGGA